>JAOTVR010000195.1 GCA_029863305.1 Gammaproteobacteria bacterium
GACGCCAATATTCACTTACTTCAAAATGGCAGGGCGACCGGCTGGTCGTCAGAGGCAGCGGTGTGAACGGGTACCTGCACGTCGAGGACGACAGCATCGAGCTGGAGATAAGCCTCGGGTTTGCGCTAAAGTTCATGGAGGGTCCGATTCGCTCGGCCATAGAAAATACGATCGACGAACACCTTATTTAGGTGAGGGGATCGGCAGTTGAGCGCGACGCTGGCTCCTTTCACGCGCTTCGTCTTGCACGCACCGCAAAGTGAATCAGACAGCGCCAAATTTCTTCAAGGCGACCGTCATCATTGCTATAGCGAGAAAGACAAACAGCACACCAATAGCACGCTCCATTGTGCGCTGTGACACCAGGCCCTGCAGCCGCGGACCGATTTGGCCGCCAATCAGCACGCCTGGAATCTCGTAGCAAATCAAATTCCACGGTACGGCACCGATTCCGCCGTCTCGTATCAATTGCGAGACGAGCGTCGTGGTTGCAAGAAGAATCGTCACCATGACGATGGCAACCGATGTTGCGGCGGCGGTACCCACGGGTATGCCGCGTTTTGTGAGCCGGGAAATTATGACTTCACCGATACCTACGGACACCATCCCGGTAAGAAAAGCACCGGCACCGGTCAGCACGAAATCCTGGGTCGGGATTTCCGGCCGACGATTCATCGAATCATAGTTTGGCCGGGACGGCTGCTGACGGTGCAGGAGCAGCATACCGATTGCCAGCACCAGCACGAGTAGTGCGTATGCAGCAATGAGAATCGCGTCGTGAACCTGGTGTGCGACCAACGCCCCGATCACGGCAATGGGTGCAGAAATCCTTATGAACCGGACAGCAAGATCGAAATCGATCATGCGGCGACGGTAGTAACCGACGAAGCCGGACATAAAGCCGAAGGTCTGCGTTAGCAGTGCGGTGCTGACGGCCGCAAACGTGGACGCAAGCACATACTCCGGACCGAGCAATGGAAAGAGCAGGACGAATATAGGGGTGAACAGGGCGGCTCCGCCGATGCCGCTCAACATCGCGCACGTGGCGACACCGATCGACACCGGGAACATGAACCAGTAGAGCGTGAAATCCACCGCGATCCTTCAGAGGGCGCAGCTTGGCGACAGCGGATCGGGAACGTTCCACTTCGGGTTTCCCGTGGTCAGGAAGTCACCGGGGTCCAGTGAGGTGCCGTTGTCTTGAAACCACTCGACGAGCACATCGCGCGTGAGCGGCATGCCATCGCCAAGCTCGAAGCCACCCTCGGGCATGACCGGCGTCAGTATTCCGTCGCCGCCCAACGCGAGATAGTCATTGACGGCGATGATCAGGCGATCGTCATCACCGATCGTTGCCCCGTTGTCGCGCTGCATGACGATGCTCATTTTGTCATTGGTACACTCGACAAACACGCGCATCCCTGAAAAGCCCGCGCGCCGTCCATGATTGTGCGCCTGCTCCGCGATGACTCTGCGAAGGTCCCGGCCCGTGAGTTCGAGTTGTACGACCCTGTTATCGAACGGGAACATTTCATAGACTGAACCGAACGTAAGTTCGCCTTCCGGCAATGCGTCTCTGATGCCCCCGACAACATTGTGGATGGCGATATCGGCGCCCGTCGCTTCGAGTATGGCCTCGGTCATGAGGTTCGCGAGGGGCGATTCGGTGCTGCTTGGTTGTTCAAAGGTGGACTCGACGAGAACACCGAGCTCCTGTTGCTTGGTGTCCTCGGCAAACGCCGCCGCACGCGCTGCGATCTCCAGAACCCGGGAATCTGGCTCGACTGTCTGACCTTCGTACACAGCGTCCACAGTGTCCCGCGTTTCGTCTTCCGGAGGCGCGCATTCCCCACTTGATCGAAGGACAGAGAGGCACGCCCGGTGCGGCGGAAATACCCTCCGCGCGACTATATTTCCAGTTCGGGCGTCGATCTCGAAATCGACCCGGCTGAATGCCCGCGTGCTCGAGTAGCTGGACGTGATCGATATCCCGTTGACGATATGTGCAATACCGCGATGAACGTGCCCGGCAACGATATGGTCGACCAGGCCCGTTGGCAATGCCGCCGCGACGCGCATGATCTCGCCGGCCATGTTGCACGAAGAGAGATCGGTCGGGTCGACAAATTTCGTGCAGCGACTTCCGGCGTGTGCCGTGACCACGACAACCGAGGCGCCCCGGTCACGCAGCGCCTGCGCCTCTTCTGTAATCGTTTCGACCAGAGGTGCGACGCGTAGACCGACTACATTGGCGGCAATGGTCACCTGCAGGGCGCGTGCGGTCATTACGCCAATGATGCCGACCTTGACGCCCTTGACGTCGACGATGACCGACCGACGGACGTTCTCCCAGTCGACCGGTTGGCTGGTTCGCGCATCAATCAGGTTTGCAGCAAGTACGGGAAAATCCGCTTCGCTCGCCCGTCGTTTGAGCACTCCCCGAGGGTCGTCGCCGGCGTCTTCCGGGATGGCCTTGCCGCCGACCGGACCGAAGTCGAATTCATGATTGCCGACTGCTGCAGCATCGTAACCGATCGCGTTATACGCCTCGACGACCGCGGCGCCTTCTACAAGGTTCGATTCCAGCGTTCCCTGCCACATGTCGCCGGCATCAATGACGAGTACAGCCCCGCCGTCCACATCGCGCGCCGCTCGCAGGGCATTGACGTAAGCGGAAACTGCGACAAGCCCACCTCGGTCTCCATCCGGCGACAGCTGGCCGTGCACATCGTTGGTGCCGAAAATCGAAATCGTGACATGGTCGCGCATCGCGTCGTGCTGCGTGGCACAAGAAGCGAGCACCGCCGTAACGATAACTGCGAATATCCGGCGGA
>JAOTVR010000196.1 GCA_029863305.1 Gammaproteobacteria bacterium
GCAAGCGTGACGTAATTGCGAATATTGCGAGACAATTCATCGTCAACGCCCCTGATCTGCAAGTCCGCAACAGCTGCCGAGGGCAGGAGCAGGCAAGCCAGCAATACAACGGCTCGCCGCCGGCGGCCGGTCAGGTATTGCACGAAAGTGCTCATCAGCGCGCGGTTTCGACAGGCCGGCTGCTGCGGGCGTCAAAACCACCTCTTCCAGCGAAAGAATGCGATGAGTCCGACTGCAGCGACCACCATTACGACAACGGACCATACGAAGCCCAGCGGGCTTTCCAACCCGGGCAGTCCACCGACATTCATGCCGAGGAGCCCGGTCACGAAAGTCAGCGGCAAGAAGACGGCTGCGACCACTGACAATACGTACATGCGTGTATTCTGCTCCTGTGCGACCTGGCTGAGTAGCTCTTCCTGCAGGACGATTGCGCGTTCCTTGGCGAGGTCGAGATCTTCCAGATAGCGAGTAATGCGATCGGCTTCCTGCCGCAAGGCGTGTGCATCGATTTCGGAGAGCCACTCGAAGGTCTGTCGGTTCAGACGATCCAGCGCGTCTCGCTGCGGCGCCAGAAAACGCCGCACGTGTGCGATCTGCCGCCGCAGCGCCGACAGCCGCTGACGAAAACCCGCTGACCTGCCGGATGCGATTTCCTCTTCGGCAGCATCCATACGATCTTCAATGGAATCGACGAAATCGCCGATCCGGTCGGCCAGTCGTTCGACCAGCGCGCCCAGAAAACCGCCACTGGATCTAGGACCCTCACCGGACGCCAGCGATTTCCTGACATCCTGAATCGAGAGCAGTCGCCTCCGCCGCGACGTGATAACACGGTTGGCGTCTATCCAGACTCGAACAGAAACCATGTCCTCCGGATCAGCGCCAGGGTTCGTGTTGACTCCTCGCAATACGATCAACAAACCGTGTTCTGTGAATGTCGAGCGCGGCCTGGTTTCTCCTGCCAGCAAGGTTTCTATCGCCGCGATCGGAAGGCCGCTTTGTTCGCCGAGCCAATCGCCGGAGCCGCTGTCGGCCACGTCAATATGTACCCACAATACGCCTTGATCGCGCGACCATTGTTCGACACCTGCACTGTCAATTTCTTTGCCAGAGCCCTTGCCATCCAAAATCGCCGCATGCAGAAATTCTGGTTTCGTCGCAGTCATTTGATCCCTTCCTCTTTCAACGGAGTGTCCGGCGATGTTGCGCCGGAATAATTCGCCCGCAAATAATAGTGGTCATAATGGTCGGAGACCTCGTGATATATTGTGATCGTGCACTCGGCCGGGTCCCACAATGCGGATGGATTGCGACAACATCAGTGCGAACGCGGCGATCAGCACAAATGGCGCAGTTTTGTTGTAGGCTCATTGCATGATCGCTTTTGCCGGTGTTTGTCTTGGTGTGCTTTTGTTGATCGGTGGCGGCGCGTTTCTTGTTCGCGGCGCTTCTGAAATCGCGTCGGCGCACGGCGTTTCGCCGATGGTCGTCGGGTTGACCATCGTCGGTTTCGGCACGAGCGCTCCGGAACTGGTTGTGAACGTCATCGGCGCGATACACGGCGAAACCGCGCTCGCGTTCGGCAACGTTATCGGATCCAACATCAGTAATTTGGGTCTGGTGCTTGGCCTTGCCGCCATTATCACACCGATGACCATCCAGGGAAACCTGGTCCGCCGGGAACTCCCGCTGCTGCTGTTGGCGACAACAGTGATAACCGTCTTGGCGCTAGATGGACCTTTGGAAGGTAACCCCGCGACAATTGGCCGGACGGACTCGATCGTGCTGATATTGATGTTCTGTATCTTCATCTACATTACAGCCCATGATTTCCTGCGGACGAAACGTATCGATCCCTTACTCATCGAAATCGAAGAGCACCCTATCGCTGTGCTTACCTCAGATGGGCGAATGCCCTTGTTGCTCTTATTTGCGGGCTTTGCCTTGCTTTTCGTCGGCGGTGAAACAACGATTCGAAACGGCGTGGCGCTGGCGGCCCATTTCGGCACTTCGCCAACCATCATCGGCCTGTTCGTTGTTGCTATTGGCACCAGCATGCCGGAACTCGCGACGTCGATCATCGCGGCAATGCGAGGTGAGTCGGATCTCGCGCTGGGTAATGTGATTGGTTCGAACATCTTCAACTCGCTGCTCGTGCTCCCGACCAGTGGTCTGATCAGCCAGATTGCCGTGCCGGCGGGTGGTGTTGGCGACCTGGTCGTTTCCTGGGTGCTTGCCGCCGTCCTGATTCCCGTGTTCTTTATCGGCAAAGCCCGGCTTGGACGAACAGTCGGACTCATCCTCCTTCTCGCGTATTGCGCCTATGCGCTACTGCGCATACTCGGCGCGCCTGCCTGAGTCTGGCCAGCCGCTCTAAACGTGCTGTTTCTCTTTGACTCGGGAGATCGATACTTTATCCACTCGTCGGCCTTTCATTTTCGCGACGATAAAGTCGTGCCTGGCTTCGCGTATTTGATCGCCCTGTCTCGGCAGGTGTCCAAGCTTCGCCATAACCCAACCCCCAATCGTTGTTACGCCTTGTTCCGCAGGGAGATCCAGCTCGAGCATTGACGCAATCTGCTGGAGTTGCAGCTGGCCGCTAACGATCCACCCGCTGGCCGTCTCCACGACTGGTCCCTCGGCCTCGTCCGTGTCCCACTCATCCTCGATTTCACCGACAATCTCTTCCAGCATGTCTTCCAGGGATGCAATGCCGATGTAGTTGCCGTCTTCATCAATGACTATCGCCAATCGCGTCCGTGTGGAGCGCATCCTTTCGAGCAATGACGAAATCAACAATGATCGCGGTACGACCA
>JAOTVR010000107.1 GCA_029863305.1 Gammaproteobacteria bacterium
TCCCACGAATAATGGCGACAAATAATGATAATGGGGAATTTCCCCATTATTTGTCTGTCCGATCAGATCTGAGTTTTCACAGATTAACGACGACTCTATTACTTTTCAGCTATCACCGTCGGCCACTGACTGATCGGCGTCGCATAGTTTTGAAACTCGGGCGGAACGACCAGGTCGACCATGGCGACGCGCGACGCAGGCGCTGCGAAACCGGCTTTAACGGCCTCGCCCACCAGATCCATTTCCCTATAAACACCGGCAAATGTCTCGTTGACATTGTAGGCCTCCCAGGCAGCCAGGAAAGCCTTCAATGGAGACATGTCGATGAACTGGGGTGGATCCATATGCATCATGACACCGCCAGGTTTGAGCAGGCGGTGACTTTCGGAAAAAATTCGATTGACGCCACGCCGCGATGTTTCGTGCATCAGCAACCCGGACGCGACCACGTCAAATGATGCAGCTTCGAAACTCGTGTGCTCGGCGTTCTGCTGACTGAAATTCACGCCATAGCCCATCGATTCTGCCCGCGCGTGCGCATATCGAAGTAACGCCGGGCCGACATCGATGCCATGAACTTCGGCATCGGGAAATATTTTTTTCCAGGGCACGCTACTTGCGCCGACCGTGCAACCCATATCCAGGATTCGCTGTGGCTCAGCACCAGCTAATTGATCACGATAGTAGTTGGCCAGCGACTGGCCCCAATAGTCCATTTCCGCGCCAAGATAGCCCATCGAATAAACATAGATCGCACGATCCCAAAGCGCCCCCGCTGCGATGTCATCGTCGCAGTACTCTGCGTGGTAGCCGCCCGGCTGCAGATGAATATCGTAAGCCGTCAGGTAGCGCGGAATCTCCAGGTCCGGAGCCAAGGTCAGCGTCCCGCCGCAGCTGCGCTGCGCCGCCAGCTGCTTCGATTTGTCTATGAGGCGCGGCAGTTCCCGTTCGACGGAATCAATTGCGCTGTCCCACATCAACTCCTGGGACGTCCGCTGCATCGCGCTGAAAAGTTGGTACAGACTGCTGTCCCGCATCGCCTGCCGTATTTCGGCGCGATCACGCGGTTCATGACCATTCTTTTCCATGTATGCGGATTTGATCGCGTCCGTGTACATAGCAGCGCAATGGGGTGCAATTTGACTCGCCAGGTGCTGACGCAGCGACATCACGAACTGCTGGCGATGCTGTTCGTCATGAGTGCGTGTCACCAAAAGATCATGCTGGTACTGTTCCGCCACTTTGGTTACTCCAGAATTCGCCGGTGCTCCAGCGCGTAACAAGTCGGACAGCACTGTTTACGGCTAAGCGGCTTGATCGCTGACCTGGTATCTGTGCAGAGGCTGTGATGCTATCGTATAGCGGCAATATTTTCCCCGCAAGCAAGCTCGTAACGCCGATAATTAAACTTGGATATCGCCGTGGTTAGCATATGCAGGATCTGAACATCGCCATCGTCGGTGCCGGGTTGGGCGGACTCACCACTGCGGCCGCCCTGAATCTGTTGGGCTACGAAGTTCACGTCTACGAGCAGGCAGCCGAACTTGGCGAAATCGGCGCGGGCCTGTCGCTGCCGCCAAACTCGACGCGTGTATTGGAGTACCTGGGCCTCAAGGATGCCCTGGCTGAGTTCGCTAATATCCCCGCACGGACCATCGTCAAACACTTCAAGTCCGGTGAAGTTTTACTGACGCGTCCCCGGGAACGTTACTTTGAAAAATATGGTTGCAACTATTATTTCACGCATCGTGCCGACGTCCATGATCTGCTCGTAAAACTCGTACAAGAAAATAACCCGAGGGGTATTCACACCGGGCACGCGGTCGTCGATGTCGCCGAACAAGGATCTCTGGTTGAAGTCCGTTTCTCTAACGGGCGCACGGCTACTGCCGACATCCTGATCGGCTGCGATGGAATTCATTCGGTGGTGCGCGACAAGCTGTTCGAGCCGGAACCGCCATACTTTACGCATCAAGTCGCCTACCGGAGCCTGGTACCGTGGGATCAACTCGCAGCAGATGCCCGGGTCGATCTTGCCAGCATAGATGACAGCGCCGTGATGACCGTCGGCCCCGATCACTGGATCAACCTGTATCCGGCACGCCGCAACGAAATGGTGAACTGCGTGGCAATGGTCAAAACGGCCGTATGGGAGGAAGAAGGTTGGTCGAATCGCGCCGATATCGCTGAAATTCTGACTGAGTTCGCAGAGTTTCATGACGAGGTACAGGCAGTCCTGCGCGCAATTCCGCCGAGCACCTCTTATAAATGGGGCATGTTCGTGCGCAAACCACTGTCGCGTTGGTCGGCCGGGCGAGTCAGCCTGCTCGGCGATGCCGCGCACGGCATGCTGAATTTTTTGGGGCAAGGTGCGGCCATGGCAATTGAGGACGGCATGGTCCTGGCCCGTTGTATCAAAGATTCAGGCGATCACGTAGAAGCTTTTGCAAGATACGAACAAGCACGTGTCGCAAGAACCCACCTCGTGCAGGTCGAATCGGATGCGCGGGGCCCGCGCCTGCAAACCCACACGCCCGACGATTACGACAACAAGGCGCATCGAAATGATGAAGACCTGGGATTGTTTGACTACGACGCGATGACAGTACCCATCTGACAACAGATAAACCGCGACTCGAGTTTCAGTCAGCCATCCGCCTTTCGCCAGATTTGCCGGGGCGCATAGCCTTTGCGCCGAATCCAGTGCTCGGTGTAGACGACCCGATCAGGGTCGATACGCATGATCATGTCTGATGGCCGGACGTTAACGTCGCGGCCCAGCTCCGCTGCCGACGCCTGCCAGTGCAGGATGCTGATGCCGTGCTCCCATTCCGGCGTCCCAGGCTCCAGAAACTCCGCTGCGCCGAACAGTTGTGCGCCCCGGCAGCTGACCCAGCCAACCACGGGAGTGTGCACGGCGAAACTCACCCGCGGATCGCGTTGCATGGCTTTTAATTTGGGGCTGCCGGGTTGCGGGTACATATAGGCCGTCAGACCTTCGGCATAAAACTCGATAGGGCTTGCAATCGGCCCATTCTTGCCAACGGTCGCGAGGACACCCATATTGACCATCGTCAACGTGTGCTCGATACGCTCATACAACTCGTCGCGCGGCATTTTCTCTGTCGGCCACGGCAGTTCCTCAAGCCACGGATGTGCGGTGCTCATGACGCCCCTCTCTTTATCTATGTGGTTGCATTACAGCGATGATGTCACAGGGTGTGCGATGTGCCTACCGCGAATCACCACTCAAAATATGGATCTCGACCTGGCTAGCTTATAGGTGCAGTAATGGGGACAGTCCCCATTACGCCGATTAGGTCTGTTGAAACGGTTTCGTTTTACGCTGACGCGGCGTTGCCGATTATTTGTTATAACTCTTTATATAAGGAGTTAGGCTTAGACATGGAACCGGGCAAGCACAGCTACATGGCCGAGGGCACGGCATTATTGAGAGCCGCGCACCAGGTCCTCGATGCGGATCCGAAAATACTGGAAGACCCGCTGGCCTTAACTCTGCTGGGCGCCAACACGCAAGAGTTGGTAGAAGCGGACCTCGAGCGACAGCAAAGCGTTTATTTGCGCAACGCGCGAACTTTTGCGGTAATGCGCAGCCGCTACGTCGATGATGAGTTGTCAGCGGCGCTTGAACGGGAGGTCAAACAATATGTCATCCTCGGCGCGGGCCTCGATACGACGCCTTACCGTGCTTCCCACGCCAGTCACGAACTCGCCACGTTCGAAGTAGACCATCCCGACACGCAGCGCTGGAAGCTCGAAAAACTCGACCAGGCCGGCATTCGTATACCGGCCAATCTGCGACATGTGGCCATCGACTTCGAGGAACAATCACTGGCCGAGGGACTCGCAGCAAGTGGATTCGATACCGATGTTCCAAGCTTTTTCTCCTGGCTCGGCGTGACGTACTACCTGACCCCGGACAGTGTCTTCGATACATTCCGCTTCGTCAGTAAGATGCCGCCCGCCAGTCAAATCACCTTCGATTTCACGCTGGCCGACTCGGAACTCGACGCCGCGGGCCTGGAAGGTTATGCAATGGTTGCCCGGCACCTGGAAAAGCACGGTGAACCGTGGCTGGCGCGTTTTGCGCCCGGTAAATTGGCTGAAGATCTTCGAGCCCTCGGCTTCGGCGAGGTTTCTTATTTCAGCCAGGAAATGGCCTGGGAGCGGTACTTGAAGGATCGCACGGATGGGTTGTCGTTGAACCCGATGATGCAGCTCATGTCGGCGATCGTTTGAAAAGGCCTCAAGCAGGCTAACCCGGATGTGGCTCGCCGGCAGCATCCTGGCTAATGCCATAGACATCGCAAAGGCTCGTGAAGCCTGGGTCACTGACATAGTCTTTGCACCGCGTAAAAAGCTCGGCGTTATAGGGTTGCGTATAGCGCAGGTAACTCTCCATGCGACCTGATATCTCCACATCATTGGCGAGCATGAGTTCTAGACAATCGCGGATCATTGCCTCCCCCGGTGCAAAGATCTCACCGGTAAAGCGGTCGCGGAATTCCACCGGCCCTCGGGTTATCGATGGGCAAAAGAAATTCCGTTCGGCGGATGCATAGAAATACACCAACGCCTCGGCAGCCGGCCCAATAATCTCTCGCAGCACATAGCGCTGCGACGAGTCGAGCATGCTGCGCTGAAAACCCTCTGTTCCGTAGACCGCATGGCAAAGTCCAGCCAGGCAAACATCGGCCGTATTTCCCCAGCTCTGAAGCAATTCGGCGGTTGCTTCGAGATGGCCAAGCAGGTCGCCGCCTGAGTGCTCAGTGCTGTCGGCATTTCTGGACCGCATGAATGACACGGCCGCGGCGTATCGTTCAGCGTATTCTTCCACGACGGACCTCCTTACCCGGTGCTCGCCTCAACGGGTCAGCTGATGGAATCACGGCGAAATCTTCCCCACGGCTGATTTGATATTTGATCAAGCTGGCGATCGTGTATTCGCCCCATGACAACCAGCGCCAACATTGCCCCGATCAAGGCAAAAGCCATATCGGATTGGGTATCCCAAATATCGCCCTGGGTTCCGAGAAACGCTTCTGCGGCCTGCTCGGAAACCATTGCGGCTGACCACTCTATAAGTTCATACAGGGCGCTCAACGACAAGCAGACACAAATGATAAAGAAATTTCTCCATGCTGCCGAACTGACGATATTGTTCCTGATCAAAATTTCCCGGGAAATCATCGCCGGAACAAATCCTTGTACAAGATGACCGAGCTTGTCGTAGTTATTCCTTTCAAAGCCAAAGACCGGCTTCAGATAATCGAAAAGCGGGACCTCTGCATAGGTATAGTGACCGCCAACCATCAACACCACGCAGTGCGAAAGAATGAGCACATAAAGAAGCCCGGTCAGCCGAAAAGAATGATACGTTGTCGCCAGAATCACAAAGCCAATGACTGCCGGAGCAACTTCCAGGACCCACGTCAGGTAGTCCTTTGGGGCTATACCGGACCAAATCAGGACGGCAAAGAAGGTGATAAGCCAGGCCGCTTTCACTGTCCGGCACCGGTCAAAATTGAAGACTGAAACCGCGACGCGGCGTTAACTGTGCCCGATGACTGCAACGAGCAACTGGTTCGCATTGATCACCAGGCAACATCACGCACTCCTTGGGTGGACATAATTACTTCCAGAGTATAACCGGGGGCTCCGGCAAGGTCCGCTCATTGATGATTCACACCCACAGCCATAGCGCCGATAGCTTCAAGGCCGGCGATTCGAGCGACGGTCAGCAGCTGACACCGCTTATCACTATGCCAGCGAAGGATTTTTCGCTGGCGTACGTCCAATACATAAAGGGAAGGCTTGGCGCTGGGCGCACACCTCGCACTCGTTCTAATTCGCCACTGCTCCCTTAGCAGATAAACGTTTTGTCAGAAAGATCGCCTGGCGCGGTCCCGAGACGTTACTAAATAAGGAGCGAAACAATGAAGTACAGACTATACATGGCAGCGGCAGTCGCTATCCTGATCGCGCCCTTTTTTCAGATGAACAGCGCCGTCGCCGCGGACACAAATTCTTCGATTTGCAGCGCGAGCGCCATAAAAATGCAGACCTCGTGCAACTTTGAAGTCAAAGAAGAGTACCACGCGACCATCGCCCACTGCATAAATTTTTCCGAATACGACGAACGAGTGGATTGCCGCAAAGAAGCAAGAGAGACATACATAGAAGATAAAGCAGGCTGTCGTGCACAAAAAGATGCGCGCCGTGATGTCTGCGAGTTGCTGCAGGAAGACCGCTACGATCCTGATCCGTTAACGGACCCGACGCTCGCGTTCGTTGACCCGAACACGATCGGTGATTCGACGATGCCAAACCCGTACTTTTCACTCGTGGCAGGCACCACGCAGGTGTTGCGTGCTGGCGAAGATTTCGAAGAATCCATCGTTGTGCATGTCACCGAAGATGTAAGGGAAATTCTGGGTGTAGAGTGTCGCATCGTGGTCGATATCGTCTTACTTGCCGAGGATGATGGCGAAGGTGGCGTCGACTACGAGGCCGTCGAAGTCACTGATGACTACTATGCCCAAGCTCAGGTGACTAATGATGTCTATTATTGCGGCGAAGTCGCGCGGAATTTCGAGGATGGCGCACTCGTCAATCTCGATGGTTCGTTCGAAGCCGGTCGCGATTTTGCCAAGGCAGGCATCCTGATCAAAGCAAATCCCTGGGCCGGCGATGCCCATCGCCAGGAGTGGTTGCTCGGCGAGGCTGAGGACGTTATTCGCTATGTCGGTGTAACCGAGGGTCCGCCCGCGGAAGAAGGCGGCGAGAACCCCAATGATGATGCGTTTAGCTGTTCAATGCACGGCGGCTGTGTGAAGACCGAGGAGTTTATCCCGCCTGAACCGGAGTCCGGGGAATTCAAGTACTTTCTCGCAGGTACAGGCTTCGTACTCGGCGTCGGTCTCGAAGACGGTGAAATTACCGGCGAACGCGATGAACTCGTCTGCATCGGGGACTCGCTCGATATCCTGGCCGATCCGAGCTGCGGTATCGAGGATGCCGACAAACTCAGGGAAGAACTGTGCAGGTTGTCGCCTGATGCATTTTGCGAAGACTAATTAATGGCGCAAAACCTGACCAGCCATAGGGTCAAATCAGTCGCCGGGAGCAGGTCACTGCTTCCGGCGACTTTAATTCGCTTTTCGCTGCGAGAGGCCGTTTGCCTGCCTTGAAACATCAGTGCCGGCAACGCCTAAATAACGGGCGTGCTTCGGGTCTAACGATTAACCACCTATCGATACCACCGGCCCCCGGGCGCTCTCGCCGGCATCGGTCAGGCTTAGCAGGATCTGCAGCACCCCGAACGTGCGTTTCGTAATCAGGCCCTATGACAACGTAAACTCCGTGCCGCATCGGAATCACAGCTGCTGTCATTCGCTGGAGCCGAAGATGCTGGCTCGAAGGCATACCTGCAATCTCTCAGTCCTGGTCGGGAAACTCATTGAACTGCGGCAACTCCGTTAGTACTTCAAACCACGGCTTCTCATGGCTCAACCAGATATGCGCTTTGGAACGTACGCCCGGGTCGCCGTCCATGAGACCGACCCGGACTCCGATGCGATCCGGATTCGTCTGCGCCTGAGCGTAAATCGGCGCACCGCAATTTGCACAGAAATAGCGTTGTTTACCCGGCGACGATTCATAGCCGGTCAACGAATCCTGACCGGTAACGATCCGGAACGTATCTGCGGATACGAATCCGGTGGAACCGTACGACGTGCCATTCAATTTCTGACACGTCTGGCAATGGCAATGAAAGATGCCGTCCATCGCGTCGTCAATTTCAAATCGAACCATTTTACAGTGGCAGCTACCTTTAAGCATCTTACTTTCCTCCGTTTATTGAGGTTATGAAACCGCTCCGCGTGTTAGGGGCCTCAGCGAAATATCACGCTGTTGCCAGCCAATTGCTTTGACATTTTTCCGATGGGGATTTAACCATGGTCGGCGTCGTCGGGCTGCACGTGATGGCTCAAAAGAACGTAGATTATTGTTGATCGAATGACTATCATCTCGGCGTGACAGGCATTCTGTTTATTGTACATCAGCACTAAGAAAACCTGCGTGGACGTTTGAGAAACAACTCGAGTCGCGGGCGATCGACGAAATCAAACCAAGCAAGAAATAACCAATTAAGGAGTACAGCATGTTTACCGTGACGCCTAACGGTCCCAATCGTGTCGATATTGAATTCAGTGGCAAGCTCGACAGCGACGAGATGAAAATTGCGCTCGATGAACTGGCCAGCAAAACCCAGGACATCGAAAATGGCCGCATGCTGTATCGAGTCGGCGACTTCCAGTTGCCCACCTTGGGAGCAATTGGCGTTGAGTTATCGCGTTTGCCTGCGATGTTCGGGCTGATCCGCAAGTTTGACCGCTGCGCCGTGCTGGCCGACAAAAAGTGGATTAAGACCGTCAGCCAAATTGAAGGTGCGCTGATCCCCGGCCTCGAAATCAAGGGCTTCGGGCCAGACCAGGAAGCAGAAGCCGAGGCGTGGCTGGCCGGAGACTAGCGATGAACTCATCTCGTGCGAGAGGAATTCCCATATAAACAAGCATATGGATTTTCTCGCATTCTTTTCATGTTAGAAGAACTGGCAACGCTGTGATCATCGAGCATTGCTTTTGTCGAATCAACGCTGAATCGTAAAGATCAGGTCCAGAGTCTGCTGCTCGCCGGATCCGGCTTCGATACTGAATCCCCCCTTAAGGTCATAGCGAACGATGAACGTGCCGATCCGGTTAAACAGGCCGTACGCATAACGCACGTAGACTTTCTCGGAGATTCGTTTGCCGGCGACGATAGCGGTCGATTCGTCGTCCGTGCCCTCGAGACTCACTTCGTCGATACCTAGATTTTCCTGAAGTCCCTGAGTGACCGGCAGCGCCTGCGACAGGCCGAAGGCCAGCGCGGCGTTCGAAAGATTGCCCGCGTCATCGCCCTCGGCGCGACTGATCGGCCGATTCAGAACCAGGTATGACAACGCGTCCGCCTCGCTCATCGCCGGGTCGGAAAACACTTTCGCCTGCATATTCGACAACCGCCCGGTCAGCAGCACGCCGACCGTAATGGGCTGGCCTTGATAGGTCAGTGTGCGGCTGGCCCGCACATCCACATTCGGGTCATCCAGCGAGCCCGCAAATATCAATGTCCCACGATCGATGGTCAGTTTCTTGCGATATGCCTCGAATCGACCGTCCACGGCGCGCAAATTCCCTTCTGCGATCGAGTTGACCGCACCGATGGCGCGGGTCAGTTTGAGGCTTCCGGCCAAGCGCGTATCGATGCCGAAGCCAGCGAAGCGGACGTTGTCCCCGATCACCAGCTCTACATCGCTAACGATCTCAAACGGCGGACGGCGCACCTTTTTCTCCGTGGTTGCGGACTCGATCACGACATCCTCGGAAGGGGCTATGGCGCTTTCGGGCAGGGTGTCGATCAGGATTTCGACGTTCGGCACGACGACTGTGCCGCTGACAAACATGCGTCCGTCTTCAATCCGTGATTTCAGATCAGGCGATACATAAATTGCCTGATTCGGGAAGCGCACGACCTGGACATTATCGCCGCGAATGCGCAGTTCGGCGTACGGTCCGGTTTGATCCATCAAAGCCAGAATGCCTTCGACGGCCAGGGTACCGCCGCCCGACGTCACGGAGGCATTCAGGCTAAGCGGCGCACCATTCCGCCCGGTCAGCGTGAGCTGCAGGTCTTCCAGATCAATGCCGGTCTGTGGCAGGTAGGCCGACCCGCCGTCGAGACTCGCATCGCCGTCGATACTTGGCGCATCGAGGGAACCGGTAATACGCAGGTCCGCATCCAGCCGTCCCTTAAGCTTTTGCACAGCAACGAAGCGATTGATCAGCGCTGTCGATTCACCAATGTCCGGCGCACGAACGCGCAGGCGACCATCGATGCCTGGCCGTTCCGCGAGCAATTCGGTCAGCGTCGCATCGAGATCGACCGTAATGCCCAGATCGCTGCGAATCCTGCCGGTGACCTGCGCCCGTTCGTCGGAGCCGCCGACCTCAAGCCGCAGTTCATCGATGCCGGTTTCGACCACAGTGTCTTCACTGTCGCTGAAGCTGATACGCGTGCCGCTCTGCGTCCACAGAAAATTCCCGTTCACGATTCCGTCTTCGCGTTGCAGATTAAACTCGGCTGCCGCTGTACCGGAAATGTTCAAACCTTCGGCGGTCCAGCGCTGAAAACTGGCCAGCGGAAGTTCGCGCAGAGATCCGTCGACCGACAGGCTGTCGCTGCCGAACAAGCTGTCACCGATGCACAGTTCGGCGGGGGCCTGCTCCCAGCAGTGTGCGGTCAGACGAACCACCGAATCCACTGCGCGCACATCGAATGGATTACGCAGGCGCCAGACGCCGGCAGGGCCGCCGTCGATTTCGGCGGCATCCAGACGATAACGCAACTCGCCGTCGTTCCAGCCGCCGACCGCGTTAATGACCAGCCCGCCCGCGCCGCCGGATAGTTCGAGGTCGACGCGCTGCGCGGCAAGCGTGCCGGATGTGGTCGCCACCAGGTCGCCGATAGCGGTGGTGCCGCTCACGATGCCTGCGGCGCGGATCAACGCGTCGACGCGCTGATCTTTTTCGATGCGGGCGTCCACGAGCAGCTGATTCAACCCTTGGTCCTGGTAGAAGAGATCCGAGCCCCGCAAATCGATGCGCCCGGCCGGATTCGCCAATGTGCCGCTGACGTCGCCGGAGCCCTGCACGCTGCCGCGCAGGCCCGGCCAGAGACCCGCCAGGTCCGGGGCATCGACAGAGAACTGTCCGGCCAGTCGGGGTAGCACGTCGCCCGCGAATTCGAGTTGATTGCCCCCGGCGACAAGCCGCAGCCGGGCGATCGATAAGCGTTCGCCGGACAACGTTAGCTTCGCGCGTCCATCCAGCTTTTGGTCGAGCAATGTCCCGGTGACCGACTCGATATTCGCATCGATGTGATCCGGCAGTCGCACCTCGATCGTGGCACGAACATCGAGCCGGCCGGGGAGATCATCGATAACGGCGGCGGGATTCAGCCTGCGTCCGTCGAGTCGCAGCGAAATGGCCTGCTCGGCAAAACGCACACGGCCAGTGCCGACGATTCGTCCGTCGAATCCATCGATAGAAAGTCGCGAAATATCCAGGTAATCGAGGTTTCCCCCGGCGCTGATCGAGGCGGCAAGTGGCGGCAACGACGGCGCGGCCACGTCGGCGCTCAGGTCGAGCAGGTATTGCGACGTGGTGCCAGTCAATGCCGCCTGACCGGCGCTCAATATCACTGCGCCATTGTCACCGGCCGGCAGCACGATCCGTTCCCAAATCGCGGTCGCATCGATGTTTGGATCACGGGTCAAGGACCGCAGGACACCTGAAAGATTGATCGTATCGGGTATGTTCAGCTGATGTTCGAAGGCGAGCGTGTCGAGATCCCCTTGTACTGATCCCGATCCGGACAGCGAACCGTCGCTGCTCTCCCATCTGATGCGCGCACCGAGCGGGTAGGCGCCGGCCATGCTTAATTCGCCGGTCAGATTCATCTTCAGCTCGCCGCGCCGCGCCGAGAGCGACGCAACTTGGATACGGTTACCGGCCAGGCGCGCGCGGCCCGCGACGTCGTCGAGGGTTTCCTCGAGTCCGGGCGCCGACAAACTGATTTGATTCATGACCAGCTCGTTGAGTTCGATCGCCAATGGCAGATCGATGGTCGGCAAGGGCTCGTCGTCCGTCTGTTCTTCACTTTCGAGGAGCTGCAGACCGAGCTTGCCGGCGGTTAACCGTTCGAACACCAGCCGGCCGTCGATGAGCCATGGCCAATCGATATCGATTGTCGTATCCGTTGCCACAATACGAAGCTGCGGCAAGGTGTAGTCGATCGATCCAATCGACACGCCGGAGATCAGGTCGCCGCTGATGTCCTCAAGCACCAGCGAACCCGGCACGAACGTCGTGGTTCGGTGAAGCAACCATGCGGTTCCGGCAGGATTGCCCGCCGCGAACAGCGCGACGCCGAGCAACACGGCGAACATGCCGACTGCGGCAACGATCAGCCAGGCAACCGCGCGGATCACAGGTCCGGCCCCAGCGTGATATGAATACGGAACGAATCCGGTGCATCGTCAGCGAGCGGAAACGCCAGATCGAGGCGAATCGGACCCAACGGTGAATACCAGCGCAGGCCCGCACCGAGTCCGAACTTGAGATTGATGGCATCGAAGTCGTCGAACGCGTTACCGGCATCAGCAAATACCGCCACCGACCACTTTTCGGCGAATCGCTGGTCCAGTTCGACGCTGCCGGTCAATAGATTTTTGCCGCCGATGACAAGACCGTCACTGTCCTTCGGGCCGAGACTCTGGTAATCATAGCCGCGGACGCTGAAGTCGC
>JAOTVR010000108.1 GCA_029863305.1 Gammaproteobacteria bacterium
CTAGCAGGCTCGGGTACGGCAACTCGCTCGCCGTACAGGTCGACGCCCCAGGGCATGCACTCGTTTTTCTGGTCGCTGTCAATCGCAAGCGAGTCGCAGATGTAAGCATCACTATTCTGGCCCCACAGCACGAAATTATCCGGCGCGAACTGGTTGGGTCCGTCGCTGCCCATGGCGATACTTTCGAAATAAAAGGTTCCAAAGCCGCTGATGTCCATGAACCACAGCAAATCGCCGGCCGTGTTGGTGAAATCGCCACCCAGGCTGCCCGACAGGATACTGAACTGGGTGCCAAACACATTCACGTGGCCATCGTTGATCGTGAAGATGCCGTTATCCAGCGTTCCCGACACGGTACCGGTCAGTGCTTGCGAATATCCGCACATGTACAGCGTGTCGCCGCTGTCCGGACCGATTCCCGTGCATCCGGAGGCAGTATGCAGCCAACTCGCCGAGTAGCCGCCGCTTGAGTACGGGCCGATGTCGTAGCTAACGTCGATCGGGTCCGCGTTCGCAGACAGGGACAGGGCGAAGAGCAGGGCGCAGCGCGCAAGTGTTGTTAGTCGAATCACGGATACCTCGTCGAGGAAAAGTTTTGCCAGTGTTGCTGGTAACTAAAGCAAGCTGCGTGCCAACGTCCGGCAGGTTGCCGTCTGACGGGGTTTTGGTGGATGCCGGTGGCAGCAAGGCAGGCAGGATGTAAGGGACGCCGACACCGGGTGCCGGCAGGCTGTGACACGCGTCACAGTCTCACTGCCGGATGCAGGTGCGCACAGCGCGGTCTGCCCGTAAACGCGGTATTTTCAGTCGCAGGTCGGCCGCTTGCCGCGCCCATCTGTAAAAAATTCCGAATGCGATCGCAATGCCGGTGGCCAGGCGGCCTCAGCACTGCCCGGATTGGGGTCTTACAGGAACAAGACAGCGAGCACCAGTCCGGCCACCGCGCCGCCGGCGTTGAGCAGCACGTCGACGAGCGAGCCGAAGCGGCCCGGGACCTTCGTCTGATACCACTCGAGGATACCGCCGAGGCTGACGGCGAGCAGCAAAGCCAGCAGCAGTCGCATGACTCGTGACTCGATGGTCTCCAGCGTCCATACCCAAAGCCCGGCAAGCAGCGCATAGCAAAATACGTGCATGAGCTTCTGCAGCAGCGTCGGCGTGTTGGCGATGAGCCAGACAAACATCGAGTCGCCCGCCTGGCTCTTGCCCGGCGTGACCGACAACACGATCAGGATTGCCACAAATGCCAGTGTGATAAGCCAGCGGTACGCCGGCGGGATGGCAAGGCTCTGCAGCATGGTGACCCGGCGCGGCAAAACGCAGCTACGACTCCGATCGTCTCTTGAGCGCCGCGACGGCACGTTCGGCCGTTTTGCCATCCCAGAGAGGAGGGCGCGCGCCTGCGGGCCAGTCACCGGTGAGTATCGCTTGCAGATTCTCGTCAAGCGTCCCGGCATTCACGAGCTTGTTCGTGCCCATGGTGACGGTGATCGGACGTTCGGTATTCTCGCGCAGCGTCAGGCAAGGGATGCCGAGGTAGGTCGTTTCTTCCTGGAGGCCACCGGAGTCGGTGATGACGAGCCTGGCGCCCACGACGAGGTTCATGAACTGCACATAGGGCAGCGGTTCGAGCAGCTTGATGTTCTTGCCGGCCGCAAGTCGATCCTTGAGGCCGAATCGCTCGAGCCCTTTGATGGTCCGCGGATGGGCGACGAATACGACGGGCAGATCCCTGGCGGCGCCCAGCAGCGCGTCGACGATCGGTTCGAGCGATTCGGCGGCATCGACATTGGAGGGACGATGCAGCGTCACCATGGCGTAGTCGCCGCGGCTCAGGCCGAGATCCTCGCGGCTATTCGATGCCTCGATCGTCTCGTGCAGCATCTCGAACGAGTCGATCATGATGTTACCGATGCGATCGATTTTGTCAGCGCTGACACCTTCTGCGAGCAGGTTCTCGTCACCGTCCGCCGAAGGCGTCCACAGCACATCGGCGATCGCGTCGGTCACCAGCCGATTGATCTCTTCGGGCATGCTCCGATCCCGGCTGCGCAAACCGGCCTCGAGATGCACGACGGGAATCCAGAGTTTGGCGCCGACCATCGCGCAGGCAGCCGTTGAGTTGACGTCGCCGACGACGACGATCCAGTCGGGGCGATGCTCCAGGCAAATCTTCTCGTAAGCGATCATGACATTGCCGGTCTGTTCGGCGTGCGAACCGCTGCCGACACCCAGGTGAAAATCGGGCGCGGGTACCTTGAGGTCCTGCAGGATCGCATCCGACATGTTGTGGTCGTAATGCTGGCCTGTATGCACGAGCATGGGATTGGCCCAGTCGGTTTTCTTGAGCTCGTGGTAAAGCGGCGCGACCTTCATGAAATTGGGGCGTGCGGCGGCGATGAGATGTATGTTGATCAATGACGTTCCTTATTCGGCTTGCTGGTCGCTTTGGACGCGCACGATTTTACATAAGCCGGAAAACTGCGCGCACAAGTATAGAGTTGCTCCTGAAATTATGCGTTTTTTACCAGATGGATACCGCACTTTTATGAATTCGACATTACAACGTAACAAACAGACTGTATCCTCACCAACCCGATCATAGCCACAACAAAAATGCCTGCTTGGTCAATTAACAATCAGATTCGCACACCGCTGCTCCTCATGGCAGCAATAGAGGCGATGATTGCCTTTTCGTCGCTGTATGTTGCCGGCTTTATCGCGTTCGGCAGCGTGGATCTTTGCGAGACGGTACTGGGTCCATTGGCGCCGAAAGCAGTTGTTGTGGCACTTGTGATATTGACGAGCCTTGTTGCAATGGGGCTGTACCAGTTTCATCAGCGCATCTATTACCGTGAAGCGGTCGTTCGTATATTAGTCGGACTCAGTACAGGCTGTCTGGCACTTGCAGTCATTTTCTATGCATTTCCCGCGGTAATGGTCTCCCGCGATTTAGCGGGTATTGCGGTCGGCTATACGCTCATACTCTTGCTGCTTGTTCGTTACTTTTTCGTACGAACGGTCGATGAGAATATTTTTCGGCATCGAACCCTGATCTATGGCGCTGGAAGGCGAGCCGCGAGTATTTCCGAGCTACGGCGGCGCGCGGATCGACGTGGGTTTCAAATCATCGGAAGAATAGCCGCGCCTGGAGACGCGGTGGTCGAAGATACGATTCAACTGGATCTCAATGACGAGTCGATTACCGAGATCGCAATACATGAGAAGGTCGACGAGATTGTTGTGGCGATGGATGACAGGCGGGGCAACCTGCCGGTTCGCGACTTGCTTGACGCGAGACTGCGTGGCATCGAAATCATCGATCTGCTCGAATTCCTCGAGCGTGAAACTGGCAAGATTCGGGTTGACCTGGTGAATCCCGGTTGGCTGGTATTTTCGCCGGGTTTTCGCACGAACTGGATGCGCCGGTCCGTGAAGAGGGTCATGGACATAATCCTCAGCACGATCGGCATTATCCTGGGTTTGCCACTCATGCTGTTGACGGCTCTCGCGATCAAGGCAGAGGATGGACTGCTGGCACCGGTGCTGTATCGACAAACTCGTGTCGGTCAGGGCGGCAATCCTTTCGAAATACTGAAATTCCGCAGCATGGCTGTCGATGCAGAAGCGGAAGGCAAGGCTGTGTGGGCCACCGAAGGCGATATCCGGATCACGCGCGTTGGTGCGGTTTTAAGAAAATACCGTCTGGATGAAATACCGCAGCTGTTTAATGTCCTGCGCGGGCAGATGAGTATCGTTGGCCCGCGCCCGGAACGTCCGGAGTTCGTCAAAGACCTGCAGGAGTCCATTCCCTACTATTCCGAACGTCATATCGTCAAACCCGGCATTACCGGTTGGGCGCAGCTGCGATACACCTATGGTGCGACGGAAGAAGACGCAATGGAGAAGCTGCAGTACGAGCTGTATTACATCAAGAACCATAGCCTGATGCTGGATATTATGATCATTTTGCAGACAGTTGAGGTTGTGCTGTGGGGCAAGGGGGCGCGTTAGGGTTAGAATTGGAGAATAGGCGCGTAGCTCAGGGGTAGAGTGCTGCTATTACATAGCGGAGGTCGGAGGTTCGAATCCTTCCCGCGCCTACCAGTCTTCGTATCCGCGCAGCAGTCAACTGGTCGAATCGCGTTTGTAATCTCGGGTGCCGGGTGCGCAAGCCTTGTCGCTCGAAGTTCCCCATCAGGGTTCGCTTGCTCAGGTGTATTCGGAGTTGTGCTTCGATTTATTTGAGGCGCTACAATCTTCCGAACACATGGTTTGATTTGGAAGACCCATGACCGAAATCGGTGCCCTGAGCTATGCAATTGTCGGCGTCCTGTATGCCACGTTGAGCATCCTGCTGATGACCAGCTGGCGCGGACGGCATCTTGGTGCCTACCTGATCGTGGCGTGCGTGCTCAGTGCGCTCTGGGGTATCACGCTGGCGATGTCTACGACTAATCCGGCCGTACCGATTCTGGCCGTCTACTGCGTTGAAGTCCTGCGCGGTGGTGCCTGGCTTACGTTCCTTGTCATGCTGGTTCGAAAAATTGGCGTGAGTCGGAATATCTGCTACCTGGCACACGCGGTCTGGCTTGGTGTGTTGCTTGCCGGGCTAGTGTTTTGGTTCCGGTGGGATCTTCTCAGTCCTGATGCCGATATCGGGAGGGTGGCAATCCCGGGCGGCCTCGCCATAGCCCTGATCGGTCTTATACTGATCGAGCAACTCTACAGGAACTCCCCCCCGGAATCGCGCTGGGGCATCAAAGCCCTCGCGGTCGGCATTGGGGGGCTGTTTGCATACGACTTGTTTCTGTACTCGCAGGGTTTGCTGTTCAATGCGATCGATGTAAACACCTGGATGGCTCGCGGCGCAGTCAATATCCTGTTCATACCGTTCATCGCCCTCGCCGCCAGACGCAATCCCGACTGGGACCTGAAGATCTTCGTTTCCCGGCAGGTTGTCTTCTACTCGACTTCGCTGATGGCGGTCGGCCTGTACCTGCTGCTGATGAGCCTCGGAGGCTACGCACTCGTTCTCTACGGTGGTACCTGGGGTGGCCTGGCAAGGATTGTATTCTTCGTCGGTGCGGGGCTCGTGCTGATCGTTCTGCTGTTTTCCGGAACGTTGCGAGCAAGATTCAAGGTTTTTCTGAGCAAGCATTTCTTCCACAATAAGTACGACTACCGGGAGGAGTGGTTGCGCCTGATTGCAGCACTATCCGGTTTCGAGGGCCGCTCGAACCGGGAGATCGTTATTAAAGCGCTGGCGCAAATTGTCGATAGCCCGGCTGGCCTCCTGTGGGTGCTGGAAGACAAGGAGCTTTCCTATCAATTAGTCGCGACTTATGAGGCGTCGGATGCCGCTCCCAACATTCCGATCGATGATCCACTGATCAAGTTCCTGAAAGCTGATGGCTGGCTGATCGATCTGCAGGAGTATGCCGTCGACCCGGAGCATTACAGAAACCTGCGCTTGCCAGACTGGTTGGTCGACTATGAAGAGGCCTGGCTCATCGTCCCGCTTATTGCTCGACAACAACTTGTTGGCCTGATCATGCTGAGCGAAGCGCCGGGGCCGCCGAAACTCAACTACGAGGATCGCGACCTGTTGAAAACAGTGGGAAATCACATCGCGGTTCATCTCGCCCAGGAAAAATCGGACAATCAGTTAGCCGAATCCCGGCAATTCGAGGCTTATAACCGGCTGACCGCATTCCTTATGCATGATCTGAATAACCTGATCGCTCAGCAATCGCTAATCGTCAAGAACGCCGAAAAGCACAAGCGAAACCCGGAATTTGTCGACGACGCCATCAGTACGATCGCCGGATCGGTAGAGCGCATGAATCGCGTCATGAGGCAATTGAAATCCGGAGGCTCTGATAATCCGGCGAAGCCGACCGACTTGAAGTTCGTTCTCTCGGCGGCGGTCGACCGCTGCTCAGCAAACAAACCGGTTCCGACGCTGAGTTTGAACGGCGTCGATGCGAAAATTGCTGTTGATGCCGAAGAATTCACGGCGGTGTTGGCGCACGTAATCGGCAATGCTCAGGACGCATGCACACAAGGCGGAACGGTGGAAGTCAGCTTGCATGAGTCGAACGGCGCGGCAACGATAATGGTAGCCGACACTGGTGCCGGTATGAGCGCGGAATTCATCCGCAACCGCCTTTTTCGACCATTCGATTCGACGAAGGGCAGCCAGGGCATGGGTATTGGTGCCTACCAGGCGCGTGAGTTTGCCAGGAAGCTAGGGGGCGAGCTCAGAGTGCGAAGCAGTCCGGGAGAAGGCACGAGCGTGTCCATTACGATTCCGATTGACTGACATTCAGGCAAATCGGACCCTGTTCCCGCGCCCTTATGTGAACAACGTCACATTTTTCTAACGGCTCGATTTTTGCCGTGAACCGGCTTTCACGGCTAGTGTAGACTGACGTGCTTGCCCAAGTAGATCAGCGAACGCTGGAAGCCTGGAGATGCACGCCTCCGACCGTATCTTCTACTGAAAAATCTATGTGGTCGGCATACAATTAACGACCCAGTGAAATAACGGAAGCAAGAATGAAGTTGATGTCCAGCCCCGCCAAAACAGTTACATCCATTCATCCAGCAATCCTTGGCTACTTCATGTTGCTACTGGTGTCAGGCTGCGGCCTTGCCATGGACAACGAGGACCGGCTGGAGCGCGGCGAAAAAGCGTTTGCCGAAGGCGATTACCGGGCTGCAATAATTGACGCCAAGGACGTCCTGCGCGACGAGCCCGACAATCTTCGCGGCCGACTGCTGCTTGGCCGCGCATCGGTCAAATCCGGCGATGGTCCGTCGGCAGAAAAAGAACTGCGGCGAGCGATGCAGTTGGGTTCTGCCGCGGCCGATGTTGCTGCCGGAATGGCGCGCGCCTTGTTGATTCAGGGCAAGTTTGAGGAGGTTCTCAATGACGTGCCCTTCCAGGGCCTGGCATCCACCGAGACGGAGGCCGAGGTTCGGGCCATGCGCGGCGACGCTTATTTAGGATTGGATCAGCCCGGGGCGGCGAGGGAAATGTATTCGTCAGCGTTGCAGCTGCAGCCTGAAAATCTCGATGCCCGACTGGGTATCGTCTCGAGCTTTATGGCCGAAAATAATTTCGCACAGGCGCGCGGCGGGATAGATCAGATTCTCGAAACATTTCCCGACAATCCCCGTGTCTGGTTGTATTCCGGTTCTTTCAGCGCACGGACGGGGAACTTTGAGACCGCCGAAGCCAACTTCAAAGTTGCGCTGGACCTCGCGAACGCACAGGGCGACCAGTCGGCCCATGTGCAGGCGCTTACAGGCCTCTCCGAAAGTCTGCTACAGCAACAGGACGTCGAATCGGCCAGAGTACATATTGATCAGTTGGTCGTTGAGGCGCCCCAGTCTTTGCAAACGAAAATTCTGTTAGCACGCGTTGCCTACAACGATGAAGACTGGACGACAGCACAGCAGAATCTGCAACAAGTCCTTCAAGCAGCACCCAATTACCGGCCTGCACAGACGCTGCTGGGTGCTGTGCACTTGCGCAGCGGCAATCTCTCGCAGGCAGAGATGTATCTGTCTGCCGCCGTTGCTGCCGTGCCGACGGATATCAGGGCAAGACAACTGCTTGCCGAAACGCTTTTGCAAATGCGCAATGCCGAGGACGCACAGGCAGCTCTCGCACCGATCGTTGGCGGGCCTGATGCTGACCTGATGTCGCTGCAGATGGCGGCAAGGGCGAGCCTTGGTCGTCGGGATGTTGATGAAGCCCTGGAGTACCTGCGCAGAAGCGTCGAGGATAACCCGGGTAACGCGGACTTGCGTTTTCAGCTCGCAGCGACGTTGCTACAAACGGGTCGGCATGACGAAGCGCAGACGGTGCTCGACGCCATTGATGTTGCAGGTTCCGAGGAGAATACCTATCGCCGCGATGCTTTGCGCGTGTTGACAGCGATCCGTGAGGGTAAGTCGGTGGCCGCGCTTGAGGCTGCGCAACAGGTGGTCGACACCTATGGTGATCGTTTCGGCGCGTTCAACCTGATGGGGGCCGTGCAACTGGCAAACAGGGATATGGATGGCGCAAGGATGAGTTTCGAGCAGGCGGCGAAGCTGGATCCGAATGACATGGTATCGCGCCAGTATCTTGCAGCGATTGACGAGGCGGAAGGCAAGCTTGGCTCTGCAACAGATCGGTATAAGGCAATTCTGGCCGAAAGACCGGATGCGGCGTGGGCGATGTATGCGCTTGGAAGAATTGCGGTTCGCCAGGAAGATTTTGAGGGCGCTGCAGAAAATTTCCGACGCGCGTCGGAAGCAGCTCCCGGCGACGCTGACTACCGCCTGAGCCTCGTGAAGGCGGAGAGACAGCTCGGCAACAGCGAGCAGGCAATGGCCCTGCTCGAACAAGATGTGGATGGAACGCTCGAGCACTTTCAGTCGGCATTGATGTTGGGAGCGCTGAAAGCCGAGTCGGGCGACATTGACGAGGCGCTGAACATCGCCGGTGAACTAAAGAAGCGCTATCCTGATAGTCCCGCATCCTATGCGTTCGAAGGTGAAACGCACGTTATCGACGGCAATTTGCCACTCGCGGACGGTGCTTATGAAAAGGCGCTCGAACTGGGTCCGGTAAAAAGTTTTGCGCTGCGCTCGTACCAGATCAAACGCCAGCTCGGCGGGACGGATGCGGAACGTCCATTAGTCGAGTTTCTCGAGGCTCGCCCTCTGGACAACGAGGTGCGCATCCTGCTCGCCGAAGCGTACACGCAGACCGAAAACCTCAGCAAGTCAATTGCCACTTACGAACGAGTTGTGTCCGAAGAGCCAGCGAATGCGATTGCGTTGAACAATCTGGCATGGAACTACTACCTGGTTGACGATCCGCGTGCGATTGAAACGGCGCAAAGAGCTCACGATGCGATGCCCGACAATGGCGCAATAGTCGATACCCTCGGATGGATCATGGTCCAGCGCGGGTCGGTCGAAGATGGTGAACGCTTGTTGCGCGAGGCGGTTGAAATGGAAGGCGGGCGGGCCGAGATTCGTTACCATCACGCTGTCGCGCTGGCGAAACTTGGCAGAAAAGAAGAGGCTCGGAGTTCCCTGGAACAAGTGCTGGCTGGCGATGACGAGTTTGCGAGTCGCAGCGCAGCCGAAAAACTACTGGCAGAACTGTGAACACAATATTCTCACGACTTCTGACGTTTCTTGTCATTAGCGCTGTGCTTGGCGCGTGCGCATCAGGGCGTCCCAGCTACAAAGCATCGGAGATTTCTGACACAGCAGCCGATTCGCAATCCTCGGATTATTCGATCGGGCCGGGTGATTCCCTGCAGATCTTTGTCTGGGATCACGTGGACCTTTCGACCGGAGTGCAGGTGCGACCAGATGGCAAGATTTCGACACCACTTGTAGAAGACTTGCAGGCGGCTGGAAGGACACCGACGCAGCTCGCTCGAGATATAGAAGGCGTCCTCAAGGAGTACGTTCGCACGCCCGTTGTAACCGTTATCATGCAGGGATTCGTTGGTGAGGGCGCGCAGCAGATTCGGGTCGTTGGCCAGGCAGTCTCTCCAATGGCGCTGCAATTCAAACAGGGCATGACCGTGCTGGACGTGATGATTCAGGTCGGTGGTCTGGCGGAGTTTGCGGCAGGCAACAAGGCGAGAATCCTACGCAAGACCGCAGATGGTGAGGTCGAGATAAGGGTCAGACTTAGGGACCTGCTTAATGACGGCGACATCGAGCAGAACATCGAGATGATGCCCGGCGACGTTTTGATTATTCCGCAGTCTTTCTTCTGAGTCAGTCATTATGGATCTTCAGGAAATAATCACCGAGATTCTCAACCACTTAAGAGGCATGTGGCGGTATCGCTGGCAGGTGGTTATCGTGGCTTGGCTCGTCGCGATTCCGGGGTGGTTTTTCGTCTACAAAATGCCCGATGTTTACGAGGCGTCCGCCAAGGTTTCTGTGGACACGAACAGCCTGTTGCCGGCTTTGACGCAAGGCCTCACGGCTTCCGAAAACCTCGTTGACGAGGTCGATCTTGTCAGCAAAGCAATGCTCACGCGCCCGAATCTTGCCAAGGTTGCTCGCGAGACAGATCTGGACCTGCGAGCCGATACGCCTCAGCAGATGGAAAAACTGATTTCTGAATTGCAGCAGCAAGTCAGCATCAAAGGCGGTGTAGACCGAATATTCACCATTGCGTATCAGGATCAAAACCGGGAAAAGGCCGCTGAAGTTGTAACTGCATTGCTCAGTACGTTTGTCGAGTCGTCGTTGGGCGCACAGGGCGATGATGCCGACATGACGGAAAGAGCAATCAAATCCGAAATGGATGATCATGAACAACGCATGCTTCAGGCTGAATCGGATCTCGCCGATTTCAAGAAGCGCAATCTGGGCTACATGCCTGACGACGGGACGGATTACTACACGCGACTGCAGGCGGCGCTGGGCAAAGTGACGGAGACAGAACGGCAAATGCGACAGCTGAAGCAGCGTCGTGACGAGGTCGCAAGGCAACTCGAAGGTGAGGAACCGGTTTTCGGAATAATGCCGTCGACGCCCGCGCAGGCGGCGGCAGGTTGTAGCAAAGCTTCGACAGTTGCTCAGCTTCAGGCACAGTTATCCGATCTGCAGGTCGATTTTACGGACAAGCATCCGCGCAGTGTAATGCTCAGGGAGACGATCGCTGCTCTGGAAGCCGAGTGCGAGCAGGAGCGCAATGCCATGGGGGGTGCGGTGGCCGTTGTCAATCCGGAAACGAACTCGCTGGATGCAAATCCGGTCTACCAGAATCTTCGGTTGCAGCTCAGCAACGCTAACGTTGAGATGGCGGCATTATCCGAAGAATTGGACACGAGACGTCGTCAGGTCGCCCAGCTTCGCGCTGACGTGGACAAGATTGCTACCGTAGAGACGGAGCTGAAGAAGCTCAATCGTGACTATGGCGTCGTGGCAACCCGGTACCAGGAGCTGCTGCGTCGCTGGGAAACGTTGCAATCGAAGAAGCGACTTGACCCGGTAACGGATACAGTCCAGTTCAATATTCTCGAGCCACCGTTCGCTGCAGCCCTGCCGGTTGCCCCTAATCGCCCGCTGTTGCTTATCGCCGTGCTCGTATGGGCTTTGGGCGCAGGTGGCGCCGTGGCATTTGGTCTCAATCAACTCAAACCTGTATTTTTCAATCGCCACACGTTGGCGCGTGTTGCTGGACTGCCTGTATTGGGTAGCGTCAGCATGATCATGTCACCTGATCAAATCGCGGCTCGCCATCGCAAGACAATCGCGTGGACGGCCGCCAATCTCGCCCTTCTGGTGCTCGGGACCGTTGTAATCGCGTTAGCGAGCCCTATTTCGCAGATTTTGAGAAACCTGACAGGGAGTGGGTTCTAGTGGGCAAGATTGACGAGGCATTGCGAAAACTGCAGCGGCAGGGAATTACGTCGGGGCAGAAGATTAAAGGCAATGCAAGACCGACGAACCGCCGATTACCCGAGTCTGTCATACCGATTGTCCGGAAAAAGAAGATTGAGTTTGATGGCGCAAAACATCATCTCGAAGAAGAAGCACTCATCCGTGGCGGCTTGCTGGCCCCGCTCGATCAGGCCATTCCGGTTACAGATGAATTTCGTCGCATCAAACGACCGCTAATTGACAATGCGATCAAGAATGGGGCGGAGTATGAGAATCATATGAACCTCATTATGATTTCGAGCCCGCTTCCGGGCGCCGGGAAAACCTTTTGCTCCGTCAACCTGGCCGCGAGTCTTTCGCTGGAACGGGACCTGAATGTGCTGCTCGTCGATGCCGACGTCGCTAAACCGCACATTAGCTCGGCGTTCGGCCTTGCCGATCAGCCAGGCTTGATCGACATTCTCGAAGACGAAACCATGTCTGTTGATGAGGTATTGGTGCGTACCGATCTCAACGATATTCAGGTGCTGCCGGCAGGTCGCAAGCATTCGCAGTCAACCGAGTTGCTTGCGTCGGATCGGATGAAAGAGGTTATGCACGAACTCGCGACCCGGTACGCCGATCGTATAATTGTAATGGACTCGCCGCCATTGATGATTACAAGCGAAGCGCAGGCAGTCGCGAGGCAAGCCGGCCAGATCGTGCTGATCGTCGAGACTGGCAAGACAACCAATCAGGAGATTCAGGAAGCGCTGGAGCAACTGGACCGCGACAAGGCTATTAACATCATCCTGAACAAGAGCCTTTACTCACAGACGG
>JAOTVR010000021.1 GCA_029863305.1 Gammaproteobacteria bacterium
CTGATCGCCCCGGCGCAGGCGGCAGTCTCGCCGCTGTTCAGTCAGGCCAGCGTTCTCGACATCGAACTGAAAGGACCCATTTCGACCATCGTCCGCGACTCGTCCGATCGCAGCGAGCACCCTTTTCTGATATCTGCCGCAGGTGCCGTACAAGAGATCAAAGTAAAATTGCGCGGCAACAGCCGGATCGAGTTATGCAAATTCCCGCCTCTGCGGCTGAATTTTCCGCCATCGACTGCGGCCGGTTCCGTGTTCGCAGGACAGGACAAGCTCAAACTCGTTACGCATTGTAGCTCCGGGGCCCGAAGCACGAGCAATGTGCTGCGCGAATACGCAGTCTATCGGATCTTCAATCTCGTGTCCGACTTCAGTTTTCGAGTACGACTGGCGCGTGTGACCTATCGGGACACGAGTCCCAGAAGGCGTGTGGACGGGCTGAACGAGCCGCAGCATGCGATCCTGATAGAATCGTCCGAAGAACTCGCGCGCCGAATCGGCGGGAGCCCAGCGAACGTCAACGGCGTGACAAGACAGTCACTCGACGCGAAACAGGCAGCATTCGTTTATGTGTTTCAGTATCTGATTGGAAATGTCGACTGGTCTCTTGTGACTGCGGCCAATGACAACAGCTGTTGCCACAACATCGCCGTGTTTACGGCCGATTCGCCGCGGCTTATCGTGCCGTTCGATTTCGACCTTTCGCGGTTGGTCAATGCGCGATATTCGCGGTCAAACTCCGGTGCCCGCCCGCGTCCAATGCCATACCGGAAATATGTGGGCTACTGTACGTCCCGCGAATCGCTTGTCGAGGCTCTGCACACGATCAAGGCAAAGAAATCCGAGATACTCGCCATCATCGAAGGTCTGCCTGAACTCAAACCCAAAGACATTGAGCGCGCAACCGAGTATCTCGACGATTTTTTCGATGAGGCCGAAGACGAGAATGCGCTGCTGGATATGTTTGAGCGTAAGTGCCTGTAGGGCCGCCGGCCGGCCGTCGACGGCAGACTGCAGTCTCGCTAAGTAAATCCCATAATTGACGCCAATTCCTCGTCGGCGCACAAATAAGCAATATGGCTCGCAAAGACAAACCTTGCAGGCCACGTCAGGAGAGCGACATGACTGAGAGAAAAATTGGCACGGTAACTCACTACTACAATAACCTGCATGTGGCAGGAGTGGCGATCACCGACGGCGAGTTGCATAGCGGCGATACCATTCATATCAAGGGCCACACGTCGGACTTCGAGCAGAAAGTCGAATCGATGCAGATCAATCATGCAGCGGTGGACACTGCCAGACCGGGCGACCAAATCGGGTTGACGGTGGTCGAACACGCCAGAGAGCACGATACCGTCTATGCGGTAAGCTGAAATCGATCGTTGCGATTCGGCCATATCTTCCCGGCCGATCGCAACGGAATACCGGGAATCGAGTGACGAGCGTCCGTTACGCCTCCTGGTGCAACACGCGCTCAGTCGAGGATGACGTCGCCTGATATGCCGCGGCTCTCCATCATGGCCCGAAGATTCTTGAGCGCGTCCAGTTGGATCTGACGCACGCGTTCCCGGGTGACACCGATCTCCGAGCCTATCTGCTCGAGCGTAGAGCGCCGATGCCCGTGCAAGCCAAAACGCCGTTCAACGACGGCGCGCTGTTTTTCGTCCAGCTTGCGTACCCAGTGATCGACAAGGTCATTGACACAATCTCGCTGTGCGCGGCGCGGCGGTTCAGCATCACGCCCGGCCTTCAGGCGCTCTACGGGCCCCCTCTCCTGTTCGGAGCTACCGGCCCGGATGGTGACGCGATTGTGAAGCAATAACAGGCGCTCAACTTCGCCGCTCTCCTTTCCCAGGTACGCGGCGATCTCAACCGCCGATGGCTCGGTATTCTGTCGCTGGCGAATGCGCCGCGCAGCCCGCAGGCATGAGTTGATGTCCTTGATGACATGAATAGGCAATCGTACCGTGCCCGACTGATTCATGATTGCGCGTTCAATCGTCTGTCGGATCCACCAGGTCGCATACGTCGAAAATCGGAATCCTCTTTCGGGATCAAATTTTTTCACAGCATGAATCAGTCCAAGATTGCCTTCCTCGATCAGATCCAGAAGTGGTAATCCACGATTCAGATAACGCCGGGCAATCTTGACGACGAGGCGAAGGTTGCTCTCGATCATGCGTTGACGCGCCGCCTCGTCTCCGCGTTGCGCGCGCCGGGCAAAGTGCTTTTCTTCATCCGCCGTCAGCAACGGCGAAACACCAATTTCGCTGAGATACAATTGCGTCGGATCATGCGATGACGCCGCAACTTTTCCGTTCTGACCTTGCCGCACGCTAGCCCCCTTCGTAACAAGGCCGACGCACAATTCTCAGATCGAAGTCGCGTTATCTCGCGGGCAGAAACTGTCGCGGGTTAACCGGCTTGCCATTGCGCCTGATTTCAAAATGCAGTCGCGCCTTGCCTTCCGGCCCCTCACCCATGGTCGCTATGCGCTGGCCTTTGCTTATTGTTTCCCCTTCCTTCACCAGCAACGAAGCGTTGTACCCGTAGGCACTCAGGTAGGTGTCGTTATGCTTGAGGATAATAAGCTGACCGTAGCCGATGAGTCCACTACCGGCATACACGACCCGGCCCGATGCGGCAGATCTGATAGCCTGACCAGCCTTGCCATTGATCAATACACCCGTTCCAGTGCCCGGTCTTGCGCCAAACTCAACGTTTATTCTGCCATTGGTGGGCCAGCGCCAGGATGGGGCCGGCTGATCGGGAACCTTGGGCAGTGGCTGCGGCGCCGGTCGACTGCTCGAGCGGGGCGCCGCGGCAGACCCTGGCGACAAGCGGATCACCTGGCCTGGATGAATCAGCGAACCGTCACCAAGCCTGTTCCAGCGAGCAACATCCGCCGGGTCTTTGCCATACCGCCAGGCGATCGAAAACAGGGTTTCGCCGCGGCGAACGATGTGCGTGTCACGCTCTGCCGTATATCTCGGGCCCGAACAAGCCACCAGTACCAACGCAATGTACGCGATGACGATGGTCTTGCACCGGCGCTGTCGATCTCGCGGCGGCATCAGCCACGAACCATGAACCAGGCGATTGCCAGAGCCACCGCCATGCTGACGCCCCAACCGATCCACTCGACGTACTTGCGCAGCGTCGTCTCGAATTTGTCACCACCGAGAACCAGGAGGCCGGCAACCAGGAAAAAGCGCGCGCCACGACCGATCACGGATGCGATGAAGAATGCCGGCAGGTTCAACGCCGCCACGCCGGCTGCAATAGTGAAGACCTTGTATGGAATGGGTGAGAATCCAGCCACAAAAATCACCCACACACCATAACGGTCAAACCAGTCGCGGCTGGTCGTATAGGCCTCCCAATAGTGTGACTGCGCGAGCCACGGTTCGATAAGTTCGAACGCGCCGACCCCGATTGCATACCCCGCGACGCCACCAAGCACTGAGAAAAAGGAAGCGACAGTCGCAAAGCGCCAGGCTCGCGTGCGATCGGCAAGGCACATCGGCGCCAACATGACATCCACCGGTATCGGGAAAAACGACGATTCCGCGAAGCTCAGAGCCGCGAGATAGCGCTCGGCGTAGCGATGGCGCGACCACGTGATGACGCGATCGTACAACGGGCCGAATAACTTCATCCCTGCACTAGCGGAACAAAGCTCACGGCGCAAAGTGAGACTTCTTCGAAATGATCGTCTTTGCGGGTAACGAGCAGCAGATCCTGACATCCCGTTGGACCGACCGGGATCACCATTCGACCGCCAGGAGCCAGTTGCTGCAGAAGTTTTTCGGGAATCCTGGCAGCGGCTGCCGTGACGATGATGCCATCGTAAGGCGCGTACTTTGGCCAGCCCTCCCAACCATCGCCAGGCCGGAACTGCACGTTGTAAATATCGAGTTCGCGTAATCTCTGCCGTGTCTTCTTCATGAGTTCGGGTATGCGCTCGACCGTGTATATTTTTTTTACCAGCTGCGCCATGACGGCCGTCTGATAGCCACAGCCCGTACCGATTTCGAGCACTTTTTCTCCCTCAAAACCGTCGAGCAGCGCTTCGGTCATGCGCGCCACCACCCACGGCTGGCTGATCGTCTGTCCCAGGCCGATCGGCAGCGCCGTGTCCTCGTAAGCCCGGCTTGCGAGCGCTTCATCGACAAACAGGTGTCGCGGCACATTGCGAATTTGATTAAGTACGGCCTCTGAGCGAATACCGTGGTCCCTGAGGCGTTGCACGAGCCGGTCGCGAGTGCGCGCCGACGTCATGCCGATGCCCTGAATCGTACCGCGTGAGCTAATCACGTCGCAGCCATTGGGCAACTTGTGGCAATGCCTCATGCCGGGTCAGGTCCACTTTCAGCGGTGTAATCGCCACGGCGCCGGCCTCCAGTGCGTGGAAATCGGTGCCCTCACCGGCATCCTGACCCGGGCCGGCTGGCCCGACCCAAAATATCGTCCTGCCATGGGGATCCTGCGATTTCACGACCGGTTCAGACTTATGGCGAAAACCGAGGCGCGCAACTCGCAGGTCGGTGAGTTCTTCATAGGGTCGGTCGGGCACGTTGACGTTAAAGATGAACTCCGAAGGCAGTGGATCCTCCTCCAGTCGCTGTACCAGCTCCGTGGCAACCCGCGCGGCCGTATCGAAATGTCGCAATCGGTGTCCGACCAGGGAGACCGCAATGGTTGGATATCCAAGGAAGCGACCTTCCATCGCGGCTGCAACAGTCCCCGAGTAGATGACGTCGTCACCCAGATTGGCGCCGTGGTTGATGCCCGACACAACCAGATCGGGCTCCTCTTCCAGAAAACCCGTCAATGCCAGATGTACGCAGTCCGACGGCGTGCCGTTTACCCGATACCGGTTCTCGGCGACGCGGGAAACGCGCAGCGGGTCGTGCAGCGTCAACGAATTGCTTGCGGCAGAGCGGTTCCGATCCGGCGCAACGACTACGACGTCCGCGATTTCGGACAAGGCATCGGTCAGCACGTTGATTCCCGTTGCGAGATAGCCGTCATCGTTACTAACGAGAATTTTCATGCTTGTTTCGGGACCCGGAGGATTGGCGGCTTGCGACGCGCTCACTATACTCAATGTTTACCCTGCACCATAGCCTGAGAGCACCACCGTGAGCGACGACGACGATCTGTTCCGCCGCGCGATGTCCGACGCGAAACCGCTGCGTTCCGAGGAGCGGGTGCATCCGCCGAAGCGAAAACCGACCCCGAAAGCACGTTTTGCACGCGCCGAGGAGAAAGCGGTCCTTCGCGAAACTCTGGAAGCCGACATCGATACGATGGAAAGAGGCAATGCCGATAGCATGCGATTTCATCGTCAGTCGGTTGGCCGCCGCACAATGCGCAAGCTGGCTCGTGGCAAATTCAGCGTCCAGGCGGAAATTGACTTGCACGGCATGACCACGGCCGAGGCGAAACCAAGGCTCGCCGACTTCATCGACTACAGCGCGCGACAGGGCCTCCTGTGCGTCCGCATCGTGCATGGCAAGGGTCTTGGCTCCGGTCATCGTGGTCCGGTCCTGAAAAACAGCGTCAATCGCTGGCTGCGGAAATGGGATACGGTGTTGGCATTTGTCTCGGCCAGGCAGGTCGATGGCGGTACCGGCGCGCTTTACGTACTCCTGCAACGACCGTGAATCGTTAGCAGGGCGCGGCCTGCACGGCAGCGATCTCACGCAGAACTGCCGTCGCAAAAGATCCTTTTGGCAGCCGGAATTCCAGCCACAGGGCGTCGTCTTCGATTTGCCATTTCAGGTCCTGCGGCCTGAGCCGGAGGGCCCGACTCGAAGCATCGACGCGCGCATCGATGAGTCCGGCGCATAGTTCCGGGTAATGCGCAGTGACCGTATTTTCCAACATTGCCACATCCCCGGTTGCACACGGGGCCTTGCGCCCCCAAAGCGACGCTGTCGCGTGAATGTCGAAATCCGCGCAGCGGCTTTCAATGTCGGCCGTAAGCTGATCGACTGCAAAGACGCTCCCCGAGCCGTCGAGGTTTGCAAGCTCCCCGGGCAAGATTTGCTCCCAACTGCCATCGCGTACCCTCGCATCGAGGATTTCGTTAAACAGGAATGAGCGAACCGCCGAAAGTGCAATGCTGCGCTTTGCACGTGTCAGCCGCCGCCCGCCGAACAGGCTTCGACCGAGGTCAATATTTGCGCCGGCACGCCCGAATCGCTGCTCGCCAAAATAGTTGGGTACACCGTGCGCCTCGATGTCACCGAGTCGCTTCGCCGTTGCCTCCCCTTGCATCGCCGCACCGGCACTGCGCAGCGCAATACGGAATGCGTTGCCGCGATGCGCACCCCGTTTCAGTTTGCGCCGATGCAGGCGCTGCTCGAGAATGCGTACGCCCTCGGCATCGAACGACGCCCAGTCCGTGCCCGCCACGGAAGGGCGACGCACGCTGAACCATTGCCGCGTGATCGCCTGTCGGTCTTTGAGTCCTGCATAGCCCACGTCACGCGGCGCGATACCGGCATGTTTTGCCAGTTGCTCGCTGACCCAATGCGTGTTGGCACCGATCTTCTCCACACGAAGCCAGTCGTGTTCACCATCGTCACTGAATTCAATATCGAGTTGCTCGGTAACGACGAAGTCGGCCGGCGTCAGCCGAATCTGTGCGGCGAACAGTGTTGGGCCGAGCGCGCGGGCCCAGTCAGGAAGATTTGACAAGGAGGTACTAGCGCGCCGCGTCGGCGACGGGCACTACCTGAAAAAAAGTTTCTTTGCGACCGATCATGCCGAGATCGGTACGCGCACGTTCTTCGGCAGCCTCGGAACTTTGCTTCAGGTTGATGACTTCCGCATCCAGGGCCTGATTACGCTGACGCAACTGCTCGTTTTGCGCGCGCTGCTCGGCCACGGCAATACGCAAGTCGCGCGTCTTGCCAAAGCCTTCGGCGGTAAACCACAACTGACTTTGCAGCGTCAGCGCGGCAACCCCCAAGACCACGAGCATCCAGCGTGAATTCACAATACCCGACCCCAACCTCGTAGCTACGGCACCTTCACAGAAAACGCCTCGCGAGCGGCATACGTGCTTTCGCCACCCAATTCCTCTTCGATGCGCAGCAGCTGATTGTATTTCGCAATGCGATCAGAGCGGGACAAAGACCCGGTCTTGATCTGCGTTGCCCGCGTGCCGACGGCAATGTCTGCGATCGTGCTGTCCGACGTCTCCCCGGACCGATGCGAGATCACCGCGGAAAAGCCCGCGTCCACTGCCATAGTAATTGCATCAAGAGTCTCAGATAAGGTACCGATTTGGTTAGGTTTTATCAAGATAGAATTGGCAATCTTTTCGTCGATGCCGCGGCTCAGGATCGCCGTATTCGTGACGAACAGATCGTCGCCTACCAGCTGAATGCGGTGTCCCAGAACTTCGGTGTGCAGCTTCCAGCCATCCCAATCGCTTTCATCCATACCGTCCTCGATCGAGACGATCGGGTATGCATCGGCCAACTCGGCAAGATATGCGCTGAATTCCGCCGCATCGAATTTCCGTCCCTCGGACGCCAGATCGTAGACACCGTCTGCGTAAAACTCCGAAGCCGCAACGTCAAGCGCAAGCAGAATGTCGCTGCCTGCGACAAATCCGGCGCGCTCGATGGCCGTCATGATCGTATCCAGCGCCGCGCGATTCGACGGCAGATTCGGCGCGAAACCGCCCTCGTCGCCAACAGCGGTGTTCATGCCCTGCTCACGCAACACGCTTTTCAGCGCGTGAAACACTTCGGCACCGTAGCGCAGAGCCTCGGCAAAGTTGGGCGCGCCAACCGGCAGAATCATGAATTCCTGTATATCAACGCTGTTATCGGCGTGTGCGCCGCCGTTGATGATATTCATCATCGGCACCGGCATCTCGTTACTCGTTCCGAGGTGGCGAAACAGCGAGATGCCTTTCGATGCGGCTTCCGCCCTGGCGACACCCAACGAGATCGCGAGCAACGCATTCGCCCCCAGCTCGCCCTTGTTGTCACTGCCATCGAGATCGATCATGCACTGATCGACGGCGCGCTGATCCGCAAAATCCTTGCCGAGCAGGGCGTCGCGCAAAGGGCCGTTGACGTTTGCCACGGCCTTCTGCACGCCCCTGCCGAGATAGCGGCTCTTGTCACCATCTCTGAGCTCGACCGCCTCGCGCGTGCCCGTAGACGCTCCGGAAGGCACCGCCGCACGCGCCGTGCTTCCGTCCGCAAGCGTGATATCCGCCTCAACGGTCGGATTGCCGCGAGAATCCAGTATTTCGCGGCCATGTATCTGTTTGATGTTGATCATTGTTCTTCCAGGTAGTCGTGTTTCTTGACCGTTGCGTCGATCGCGACGAGAGTCTCAAGGAGGGATTTCATTTTGTTGAGCGGCCAGGCATTCGGCCCATCACTCAGTGCTTTGTCCGGATCCGGATGTGTCTCCATGAATACACCCGCTATGCCGCTGGCCGTCGCGGCCCTTGCCAGCACGGGAATGAACTCGCGCTGCCCGCCCGATGCTGACCCCTGGCCACCGGGCAGCTGGACCGAGTGTGTTGCGTCAAACACGACCGGGCAGCCTGTCATGCGCATGATGGCGAGACTGCGCATGTCCGAGACGAGATTGTTATAGCCGAAAGAGAAACCGCGCTCACAGACCATGATGTCCTTGTTGCCGGTTGATTTGGCCTTGTCGACCACGTTCTGCATTTCCCAGGGCGACAGGAACTGCCCTTTCTTGATATTCACGGGTTTGCCCGCGCCAGCCGCACGCAGGATAAAATTCGTTTGCCTGCAGAGAAAGGCCGGCGTCTGCAATACGTCTGCAACCTCGGACACTTCATCCATCGGTGTATCTTCGTGCACGTCGGTCAGAATGGGTAACCCGAGCTGACGCTTTACCTCAGCGAGGATACGCAAGCCCTCTTCCATACCGGGACCACGAAAGCTGCCTGCGGAGCTGCGATTCGCCTTGTCGAAGGATGACTTGTAAATCAGCGGAATACCGAGACCACCGCAAATCTCCTTTAGCTCGGCAGCCGTAGCCAGCGTGATCGCCTCATTTTCGACAACGCAAGTGCCGGCGATAAGGAATATCGGTTGCCGATTGCCGGCTTCAAATCCGCAAAGCTTCATGCTTCCGCGACCTTGGGCAATTCGCGTTCATGGTATTTACGCACCGCGCCGATAAAGCCGATAAACAATGGATGGCCATCCCGCGGATTGGAGGTGAACTCGGGGTGGAACTGGCTGGCGAGAAACCAGGGGTGGTTCGGAATTTCGATCATTTCGACGAGATCATCGACCGACAGACCCGAAAAACGCAGCCCCGCCTGCTCGAGCTGCTCGCGATAATTGTTGTTGACTTCGTAACGGTGCCGGTGCCGCTCCTCGATGGTCGTCTTGCCATAGCTGATCGCCCCCAGAGACCCTTCCTGCAAGCTGATCTGCTGGGCGCCAAGGCGCATGGTGCCACCCATCTCGGACTGTTCATCGCGTTGCTCGACGGCACCGGTCTCCGTCTGCCATTCCGTAATCAGGGCTACCACCGGATGCGGTGTCCGTTTGTCGAATTCGGTGCTCATGGCGCCCTCAAGGCCGGCAAGATTTCGCGCCGCCTCGATGACAGCGACTTGCATGCCAAGGCAGATACCGAGATACGGAATGCCGTTTTCACGCGCATAGCGAACCGTCTCTATCTTGCCCTCGATGCCACGGTCGCCGAAACCGCCTGGAACCACAATGCCATCCATTTCGCGCAGGCAATTGACGCCCCGCTCTTCAATATCGCGGGACTCGATGAAATGAATGTTAACGCGTGTGCGCGTATGAATTCCGCCGTGCTGCAATGCTTCGACGAGGGAGATATAAGAATCCTTGAGGTCCATGTACTTGCCAACCATCGCGACACTGACTTCGCTTGTTGGGTTCTGTTTCGCCTCTACGATCGCCTCCCATTCGCTCAGGTCGGCTTTCGGCAGATCGAGTCGGAGTTGCCGCGCAACAATGTCGTCGAGCCCCTGCTCATGCATCATCTGTGGAATCTTGTACAGATCGTCGGCGTCGTAGGCCGAGATCACCGCTTGTTCCTGCACATTCGTAAACAGCGCAATCTTCTTGCGTTGTTCCATTGGCAAGGGCTGTTCCGACCGACAAACCAGGATGTCAGGCTGGATGCCGATGGAACGCAGCTCCTTCACCGAGTGCTGCGTGGGCTTGGTCTTGATTTCCGACGAAGTCGAGATGAATGGAACGAGCGTCAAATGGACATAGACGACGCGGTCATGGCCGAGTTCGATGCCCATCTGGCGAATGGCCTCGAGAAACGGCAGCGACTCGATGTCGCCGACCGTACCGCCAATTTCGACGAGGCAGATATCCGCATCACCGGCACCTTTCTCGACACTTTCCTTGATTTCATCGGTGATATGCGGAATGACCTGTACCGTGGCGCCCAGGTAATCGCCGCGACGCTCCTTGGCGATGACACTTTCGTAAATCCGGCCGGTGGTGAAGTTGCTGTTGCGGCCGCCATGGGCGGTGCGCACGAAGCGCTCGTAATGCCCAAGATCGAGGTCGGTCTCGGTGCCGTCGTGCGTGACGAATACCTCACCGTGCTGAAACGGGCTCATCGTGCCCGGATCAACATTGATGTAGGGATCGAGCTTGATCATGCTGATCGTCAGCCCGCGCGCCTCGAGAATGGCGCCGAGACAAGCCGACGTAATGCCCTTGCCGAGCGAGGAAACCACGCCGCCGGTGATGAAAACATAAGAAGTCATAGATGAGCCCAGTTGATCACAGGCGGAAACAACAAAGGGCTGGATCAAAAGCACCTGCAGAGCAGTTCAGTGCTTATCTCCAACCCTTGGAAACGCGCGCCGTCGTTGCAATTAAGACGGTTTTAAACGTTAACAGAACACCCGGATGGACACAACGAAAATGGAGCTGCCAGCGCGGTCTAATGCAGTGCCGGTCGGTTTCGCCAGTGAACGCCCAAGCCGGGTTCGCTTGCGGCTGCGGCAGCGATCCACAGATCCGCCACCGCGACCAAAGCGTCGCCGGAGTACAGCAGCGGCAGCCGCTCCCGCATCCACGGCACGACACCCTCTTCTTGAAGTAGTTTCTTGAGTTTTCTCGTATGTGACTGACCTACAGGTTTTATTTCCTCACCACCGCTTCGAAATCTCACTTCCAGGCCGGCTCGGACCACCGCGTCCGCCAGACCCCGCGGCGCATCCGGTTCGAAATGCAGCTCACCAAGTCCCGCGTGCAACGCAATCGTCTGCGCGGCGCAATCACCCGGGATCGGCACCACAGCACCGTATTGTGCGGCCGCCCACGGCGTCAGGATGTAGACATTGTCGCGGTAGCGACGCACCTCGGCGCCCGGCCACTGCACGACCGGCTGGGCATCGTCACGCGCCGGAATCAAGTCCGTAATCACACTCTGTAACTGTGCCGCCGGCGGTGATGGCAGACCCGTCTCCCGCACAACATAACGCAGCACATTGCGCTGACGCTCGGGCCCAAGCGCACGCAAGCCCGTGAGCTCGAGCCGGTCAGGCCGCGTACCCAGCCGGCGGTAATCAGCGTCGGCCAGCTGATCCAATAGTTGCGATGCTTCTCCTGCCAGCGTCGCGCTGCGTCGAATCCGGTCGATGACACCCGGCCAGCGATTCTCGAGCCGCGGCATGATGTCGTGCCGCAGATAATTGCGATCGAACTGCTGATCTTCATTCGAAGGATCGTCAATCCACGCGAGACCCTGCGCATCGGCATACTCTCGCAGCGCTGCACGCGATACGTCCAGCATTGGACGCACCAGCCACGCGTCAGCAAACGGGCGGACCGCAGCGATGCCCGCCAGCCCCGCCGGTCCGCTGCCGCGCATCAGATTCAGCAACAATGTCTCGGCCTGATCGTCCTTGTGATGGGCCGACAGCAGCCAGTCGCCGTGCTCGACCACCGACCTGAGCGCGTTGTAGCGCGCTTCACGTGCGGCCGCTTCCGCCCCGTGTCCGGATCGGCCGGGAATCCGGACAGCCATATCGATGAACTCAACGCCGAGCGACTGCGCGAAGGATCGGCAGTGCCTGCACCAGGCAGCCGAATCACTGTGCAGGCCATGGTCTACATGCACGGCAAGCAGGGGGGGCGCAGCAGCATCGCGCGACAGGGCGAGCGCATGCAGCAAGACTGTAGAATCAAGACCGCCGCTGAATGCCACGACATAGCGGCGGGGAGCACCCGCGAGACCGGCCAACTCCGCGAGCTTACGTTGCAGAGTCTGCCGCTCGAAACTCACGCTTCTTTGAACTGTCCGAAGCTGGCGAGGCGTCGCTGGCGGTTCTCGAGCAGCTGATCGATCGACAGCTGGTCGAGTTCGTCGAGGTTCTTGAGCAATGCGTTGCGAATGACATCGGCAGCCTGCGCCGGATTGCGGTGTGCGCCGCCGAGCGGTTCGGCCAGAACTTCGTCTACGAGTCCGAAGCCGCTGAGGCTATCTGCCGTAATCCGCATGGCTTCCGCAGCATCTTCGGCTTTTTCGGCACTTTTCCACAGTATCGAGGCACAGCCCTCCGGTGAGATAACGGAGTAGATACCGTACTGGAGCATCAGCAAGCGGTCGCCGACGCCGATCGCGAGCGCACCACCCGAGCCGCCCTCACCGATTACCACGCTGATGATCGGTGTCCTCAGTCCGGCCATCAGAAACAAACTGTAGGCAATCGCTTCGCTTTGACCGCGCTCTTCGGCACCCACACCCGGATATGCGCCCGGTGTATCGATCAGGGTCACGACCGGCAATGAGAACTTCTCAGCCATGCGCATCAGCCGCTGCGCCTTGCGGTAACCCTCGGGTTTGGGCATGCCGTAATTGCGACGCACACGCTCTTTCGTATCACGACCTTTTTGATGACCGATGAACACGACGGCGCGGCCGTCAATCCGGCCGATACCACCGATGATCGCCGGATCGTCCGCGTACATTCGATCGCCGTGCAGTTCCTGGAAATCCGGCGCGATCATCTCGAGGTAGTCTTGCGTGTAGGGACGCATCGGATGGCGTGCGACCTGGGCGATCTGCCAGGCGCTGAGCTTGGCAAAAATACTCTTCGTTAAGGCCTCGCTCTTACCGCGCAGACGCGCAACTTCTTCATTGATGTTGATCTCCGAATCATCACCAACAAAGCGCAATTCCTCGATTTTGGCTTCGAGTTCCGCAATAGGTTGTTCAAAATCAAGGAAATTAAGGTCCATACCAAAAACGGTCCGTGCCCGGAATTCGGACTTTACATGATCTCACGACTGGGAGCGTAAAGCATGCGGACATTTTTGCTACCCAGCAACTCAGTGAGCTTGTCACGCAATTCCCGGCTCGGGCGCACCGCCCATTCCGGACCGAGATGCAGGCGCGCTGATGCTGTATCGCCGATGTACTGGACAGCCACATCGCAGCTACCCTCGCGGTACGGCAGTAGCACGTCATGCAGCTTGACGAGCAATTGTTCGCCCTGCCCGTTCGGCGCAAGACTCAAGAGCATACTCTTGGCGCGGCTTTCAATGACACGGTCAATATTCAACACATTCTTCACATTGACAGTCCAACTCGCCAGGAAATCGTCGTAGCGTAACGGGCCGCTGATGACGACGATTTCGTCCTTGAGCAGCAGATGGCGAAACTCCTGGAACGCCTCGCTGAACAGGCTGACCTCCATTCGCGCCGTATCGTCATCGAGGGTGACGCTGACGCGATTGCCACGCTTTCTCAGATCAGCCACCAGCCCGGAAACCGTGACTTCACGACGTGATTGCGAGTAGTCACGCTCGCCCCTGGAGGTTTGTGGCGCTGGCTCATTCACCAGGTCGACCAGTTTGCCGTCGACGAAGGCCATCGCATCCGCGCGAACCGCATCGAACGGGTGGCCTGTCAGATACAGGCCAAGCGCCTCCTTCTCGTTGCCGAGAAAGACTCGCTCCGGCCATTCGGTGAGCTCCACCGGTTGCGATGCAGCAACCACAACGGGCGACTCATCGAGGCCGAACATATCATTCTGGCCAGCGGCGGCTGCGCGTGCCTGCTGATCAGCACTTGCCAGAGCTTCCGGCACCTGGTGCATCAGGCTACGACGCGACTGACCGAAATCATCCATCGCACCCGCCTTGATCATCGCCTCGAGAGCCCGACGATTAATCTTGTCGTGATCCACACGTCGACAGAATTCGGCCAGCCCGCTGTACGGTCCGCCAGTCTTGCGTTCGCGAATCAGCGATTCGACCGCCGCTCGGCCAACACCCTTGATCGCGCCCAGGCCATAGAGGATTGCCTGTTCATCGGCAACGCTGAATGCGTATTCCGATTGATTGATATTCGGTGGCAGCAGGCGCAGCTTCTGTTTGCGACAGTCGTCCTTCAGCGTCACGAGCCGATCAGTGTTATCAAGGTCGGCACTCATGACCGCCGCCATGAACGCCGCAGGATAATGTGCCTTGAGATAGGCGGTCTGATAGGCCAGGACTGCATAGGCGGCCGAATGTGACTTGTTGAAGCCGTAGGCCGCAAACTTCTCCATCAGATCAAATATTCGTGTTGCCGTATGCTCCGCGACGCCTCGCTCAGTCGCACCGCCAACGAAAATCTCACGCTGCTTTGCCATTTCCTCAGGCTTCTTCTTGCCCATCGCGCGACGCAGCAAATCGGCACCGCCCAATGTATATCCCGCCAGCAACTGCGCGATCTGCATGACCTGTTCCTGGTACAAAATGACCCCGTAGGTCTCCTCGAGCAGTGGTTTCAGATCCGGATGCAGGTAGTCGATATCGGATTTATTGAGCGCATGTCGCCGCGTTATAAAGTCATCAACCATGCCGGACTGCAATGGGCCGGGACGGAACAACGCGACAAGAGCGACCAGATCATCGAAACGATCCGGACGCATGCGCTTGATCAAATCCCGCATGCCACTGGATTCGAGCTGAAAAACCGCCGCGGTCTGAGTACTGCGCAGTAATTCGAATGTCTTGTCGTCACAGATTGGTATGCGGTTGATATCGAAGTGGGCCTGGGGATCGGTTTCATTCACGATCTTTTCGGCCCAGTCGATTATCGTCAGAGTTTTCAGGCCGAGAAAGTCGAACTTGACGAGACCTACGGCCTCAACGTCATCCTTGTCCAGCTGCGTGATGATGTGCGTACCGCCATCCTCACAATACAGCGGCGTAAAATCGGTCAGTTGCCCGGGCGCGATCACTACACCACCGGCATGCTTGCCCGCATTACGGACAAGACCCTCAAGCGACCTGGCAAGATCGATAATCGCGGCGACTTCTTCGTCGTCCCGATACATCGCTGCAAGCTCTTCCGATTGTTCGAGTGCCTTGTCGAGCGTAATACCCAGGTCGAAGGGCACCAACTTGGCAATGCGATCGACGAATCCATACGGTTGTCCCAGAACTCGCCCGGTATCCCGAATGACCGCTTTCGCGGCCATGGTGCCGAAGGTAATGATTTGTGCAACGCGATCGCGCCCATAGCGCTCGGCGACATAATCGATAACGCGATCGCGGCCCTCCATGCAAAAGTCGACATCGAAGTCCGGCATCGAAACACGCTCCGGGTTCAAGAAGCGCTCGAAGAGCAGGTCGTGATGCAATGGATCGAGGTCCGTGATCCCCAATACCCATGCCACAAGAGAACTCGCACCGGACCCGCGGCCAGGCCCGACCGGAATATCATTATCCCGAGCCCAGCGAATGAAGTCGGCGACGATCAGGAAATAACCCGGGAATCCCATGCCCCCAATAACAGCGAGTTCAGTGGCCAGCCGTTCAAAATAGGGAGCACTGACGACATCGCGTTCTTTCTCGTCGACCTCATGTTCCTCGAAAATCCGCTCGAGCTGGATTTCGAGGCCGCGTCGCGCCTCGACCTCGAGAAATTCCGCTTCCGTCTGGCCCTCGGGCACAGGAAAGGCCGGCAGTACGCTGTGGCCGAGCGCCAGATCGAAATTACAGCGTTTGGCAATTTCTCTTGCGTTTTCAAGTGCCGACGGAATATCGGCAAACAACTCGGCCATCTCCGCCGAGCTGCGCAGGTATTGTTGCTCACTGTAATGGTGCGGACGATCCGGGTCGGCAAGTCCGCGACCTTCGTGAATGCAGACTCGAGCCTCGTGCGCCTGGTAATCATCTCGACTGACGAATCGTACGTCGTTACTCGCAACGACCGCGACGCGTTGTTCGCTCGCCAATGCCAGCGTTGCCTGCACGCAATCCTCCTCGCCGGCACGACTGGTGCGTATCAATTCAAGGTAGTAGCGATCACCGAATACGCCCTGCCATTCGCCCAGAAGCGACTGCGCCTCGTCGACATGCCCGTTGTGCAGTGCATGGCCAACGTCCCCATGCAGTCCTCCCGACAACGCGATCAGCCCTTCGCAGCTGCTGCGCGTCAACCACTCGCGCCGTGCAAGCGGTTCGCCGCGTACCTGCCCCTCGAGAAACGCCCTGGTCAGCAGCTGCGACAGGTTTCGAAAGCCAATATCGTTTTGGCACAGCAGAATGAGCGTGAACGGACGGCCGCTCTTGTCCTCGTTCGCAATTCGCAGATCCACGCCGATGATTGGCTTGACACCGGCAGCGATCGCTTTCTTGTAGAACTTGACCATGCCGAACAGGTTATTCTGATCAGTTAACGCGACCGCTGACATCTCGTCGTCCGCACAGCGCTCCACCAAAGCCGCGATACGCACGGTGCTATCGACCAGCGAATACTCGGTATGCAAGTGCAAATGAACGAATGGTGCTGATTTCATCCGGCCAGCCTCACGGGTGCAAAACTGCGCCGATGCTGCTCACAGGGCCCATATTCCCTGAGGCGCGCACGGTGTACCTCGGTCCCGTATCCCTTATGCCGGGCAAACTCGTAGCCGGGATAAATACGGTCCATCTGCACCATCATGTCGTCGCGTGTCGTTTTTGCGATTATCGATGCCGCACTGATCGCCGGCACCAGAGCATCGCCGCCGACGACGCATTCGCCCCTGAGCTGTCGATTGTCAAAACACAGATCCGGCAGACGATTGCCATCGACTTGCACCCCATCGGGGGGCACGGCGAGCCCGATTATTGCCCGCCGCATCGCAAGCATCGTCGCGGCAAGAATATTGAGCACATCGATCTCGGCGGCGTCGGCCCACGCGACCGACCAGGCAATCGCCTCCTTCTTGATGACGCGGGACAACTGCTCGCGGCGGGCTGCACTGAGTCTCTTGGAATCATCCAGGCCGTCCACGTCGCGTTCGGGATGCAGAATCACCGCAGCCGCGACAACCGGGCCGGCCAGCGGCCCACGGCCAGCTTCGTCGACACCTGCGACGAGCGCTTTGAAATCAAACAGTTGTGGTTGACGCATCGGCAGTAGTCGCGCTACTCGTCTCGTGTTATCCGGCGAGTTCAATAACGGCGTCCGCAGCACGGTCGTCCGCACCGAGCGCCAGCTGTGTTCGCAGTGTAGCAAACTGCATGCCGATCTCCTCGCGTCTCGCCGGATCATCGAGCAGTTCCGCAACCGCCTGTGCCAATGCCTGCGGCGTTGCCTGCTCCTGGATGAATTCGGGGATCAGGGCTTCCTCTGTCAACAGGTTGGGCAATGTAAATTTGTCCGTTTTGAGCAAGTTGAACAGCCGCAGTATGACGGCAGTCAGTCCCGCGACTTTGTAGGCTGCGACGGTCGGCTTGCCCAGCAACGCCGATTCCAGCGCAGCCGTACCTGAGGCGAGCAACACAACATCGGCAGCGGACATGGCCTCAATTGAATCGCCGTCAATCAAACAGAATCGATCGCTCATTCCGGCACTCGCGAGCTGCTCCTCGATCATCGGCCGCAAACCCGGCGAAGCGACCGGAGTTACAAACCGAATGCCCGTGTGGGTCTGTGCGAGAATCGCTGCGGCCGAGGCAAACATCGCGCCCAGGCGTGACACCTCTCCACGGCGGCTGCCGGGAAGAACGGCAACGACCGGTCCGTCGCCCAGATCGAGCAATTCGCGAACCGATTCGATATCGATATCGATCGGCAGAGTGCTGGCCTTCGGGTGACCAACAAATACCGCATCGACTCCATGCTCATCGTAGATTGCTTTTTCAAAAGGCAGGATGCAGAGGACCCGATCGGCCGCCTTCTTGACCGTCTTGACCCGGCCCGGGCGCCAGGCCCAGACCGACGGACTCACGTAATGGACCGTTCGGATCCCTGCCTTGCGCAATGCCTTTTCGAGTCCGAAATTAAAGTCCGGCGCATCAATTCCGACAAAGACATCGGGCGGCGACGCCTTCCAGCGACGCAGTAGTCCGCGACGCAGCTTCAGGAGACGCGGTATCTCGGTGAGAGGCTCGATCAGACCGAATACCGCCAGCGCTTCCGCTTGCTCCCACTGCACGCAACCCGCCGCCAGCATCGACGGCCCCGCCACTCCTTCAAACGTAGCATCAGGAATACGCGCCTTGATAGCACGCATCAAACCGGCACCCAGCAGGTCGCCGGAAGCTTCGCCCGCAACCAGTCCTATCTTCACGGCCCGGACGCCTAGCGAATCAGTCCGCGCTCGGAAGACCGCAATGACTCAAGAAACAACTCGAGTTCCGATTGTGTCTTCGAACGCTCAGCGATCTCCGCGATCGCCTCAGCGAGTTTCATGCCCTTGCGGTAGACGAGGCGATACGCATCTTTGATGTTGCGGATCTGCTCTGCGTCGAAGCCGCGGCGCTTGAGACCCTCGCTATTAATGCCGCGAGGTACGGCCGGATTTCCAGCCGCTGTTGTGTAAGCAGGTACGTCGCGATTGATGCCCGCATACATACCGAGAAACGCGTGCGCGCCGATATGACAAAACTGGTGTACGCCGGAAAAGCCGCCAAATATTGCCCAGTCCCCAACGTGTACGTGACCGGCCAGAGTCGCATTATTCGCCATGATCGTATTACTACCAATCATGCAGTCATGCGCAATATGTACGTAGGCCATAATCCAGTTGTCATCGCCAATGACCGTCTCGCCCTTGTCTTGAGTGGTGCCGCGACTTACCGTGCAGAATTCGCGAATCGTATTTCGGTCACCGATCCTGAGTGCTGTCGGCTCACCGGCGTACTTCTTGTCCTGCGGGTCATCTCCAATCGATGCAAACTGATAAATGTGATTATCGTTTCCAATGACAGTCGGACCATTGATGACAACGTGACTGTCAATCCGGGTGCCACTCGCGATAGTGACATCGTCACCGATAATCGAATAAGGACCAATCTCGACCTGGTCACTGATCGTCGCCCTGTCAGAAATAATTGCGGTCGCGTGAATCAAGCCGGATCTCCACCAGGTGCACAAATGATCATCGCCGTCGCCACGACTTCGGCAGCAACTTTCGCTTCGCAGCGATACCACCACATACCTCGCTTGACCCTGTCCGCGTCAACCCGTATGCGGAGCTGTTCGCCGGGCACCACGGGCCGTCGAAATCGCGCATCCTCAACCCGGGCCAGGAAATACAGCGGTTTCGGTTCGATGTCACCATTCGTTATATGCGACAGGATGCCGCCAGCCTGCGCCATTGCCTCGATGATCAAGACACCGGGCATCACCGGATTCCCCGGAAAATGTCCGGCGAAATGGGGTTCGTCGGCAGCCACGTTTTTGATGGCGACGACCGATTCATGCGGTGTGCATTCGAGGACTTCGTCGAGCATCAGGAACGGGTGTCTGTGCGGCAACAATTCCTTGATGTCAGCTGCATCAAGGGGATAGGAATACTCCGTCACTTGGCCTTGTTCTCCAGCGCGCTAACGCGATCCATTAACTTATCAAGCCGCCGGAATTGAGCCACCCTGCGATTCCAGTCCCGAACCGGTTCAATCGGAAAGTTCGATGCATAGGCGCCCGGCTCGGTAATGCTTTTGGATATCATCCCCTTGCCGTTCACAACAACATCATCACAGACTTCTATATGACCCGCCATGCCAACCATGCCAGCAAACATGCAGCGTTTGCCGATCCGTGCACTGCCGGCGATCGCACAAGCTGTCGCCATTGCAGTATGCTCGCCGACGTGCACGTTGTGGCCGATTTGAATCAGATTATCGAGCCGCACGCCATTCTCGATTACCGTGTCGTCGATCGCACCACAGTCAATAGTGGTATTCGAGCCGATCTCCACGTCATCGCCGACACGCACTCCACCTAGCTGCGGTACTTTGACCCAGCCTTCTTCCGTCATCGCATTACCAAAGCCGTCCGCCCCGACAACTGAACCCGAATGAAATATGCAGCGATCACCGATCGTAACGTCACGAACAAACGTCACGTTGGCGTTAAGTCGGCAATTGTTGCCGATAACGCAGTTCGGGCCCACGACCGCACCCGGGCCAATGTAGGAGTTTTCACCAATCGTTGCGTTATCTTCGACAACTGCATTTGCCGCGATGTGAGCGGTGTCGGCCACGTTCGCCGTAGCAGAAACCACAGCCGACGGGTGCACACCGGGCGTCATCGTTGGCGCAGGGCAAATAATCGCAGCCATGCGTGCATAACACGCGTACGGATTATCATCGATCAGAACAGCGGTAGTAGCGTCTTTCGCATCTGCCGCCCGCAAAATGACAGCAGCTGCCTTCGTCGAAGACAGCTGCTTTTTGAACTTGGAGCTGGAGAGAAAACTGAGCGCGCCGGGTCCTGCATTTGACAGCGATCCGACGTGATCGATGATGACGTCGGGATCGCCGATCAGTTCACAGCCGAATCGTTCCGCCAGTTCTCCGAGACTGATCGGCATTCGCCCGGCAACGCCAGGTTTATCGAGCGCCTGTCGCCTGGAAATTGGCTTCCACGGCGCGCAGTACATCCTCGGTGATGTTGACGGCAGTACTCGCGAAAAGTACACCGTCACCCACTACGAGGTCGTAGCCCTCCTGTGCCGCGTAGTCCTGGACCTCTTTGAGCAATGCGCGCTGCAACAAGCCCAGCTCTTCATTCTGACGAAGGTTGAGGTCCTCGCGAAACTCCGTTTGCAGGCGGGTTACTTCGCGCTGCAAATCGCGCAGATTCTTCTCTGCATTACGACGCTCTGTTTCGCCCATTACTGCAACGTCTTTCTGCACCTTGGTTGCCAGGTCTTCGTACTCCTTCTGCTTCGCCAGAAATTCACGCTGGCGCGGCGCAAACTCTTCCTGCAGCGCATCCATAGCAGCCTTTGTTTGCGGAGAACGCTCCATCAGAGCCGGAATATTGACCACGCCGATCTTGAGGTCCTGTGCGCTGGCAGGCATAGCGAACGCAGCTATCAGTGCAATGCCAAAAGCCACCCTAACAATATGTTGCTTTACAAAACTCATAAACAATCCATTCCTCAAAATGCCTGACCAATTGAGAACTGGAATCGCTCCAGTTCATCTCCGTAAAACCTGTCGTTGCCCGCAAATTCGTTGAGCGGGTACGCATAACTGAATCGGAATAATCCGAGTGGTGCCAGCCATTGTACGCCAATACCGACCGACGCACGCAGCTCATCGAAATCTACCTTGTATTCCACCGGGGACCCCAGTTTATCGGTGAACGCGACCTCACCGGTATTGAATACATTGCCGATGTCGTAAAACAGGCTCGCCCGCGTTTGGCTGGCCCATTTATCCGGTAGCGGAATTATAAGCTCTACCTGGCTTGCAACCAATACATTGCCACCGTAAGGACGCCCGAAACTGTCCCGCGGCCCCAGATAAGACTCGCGATACCCGCGGACAGACTCCGGTCCGCCGCCATAGAATTGCTTGTAAGGCGGGGCCGCCGTCGTATCACCCAGCGCTTCCGATATACCCAATTCGGTATTGACCCGCAACACCCATTTGTTGCTCCACAAGGGAAAGTACTTTGTAAAATTGTAGCGCGCGGAATAGTACTCGACGTCGCTACCCGGTATCGCCATTGTGAATATCAGTTGCTGACGCGTGCCGCGGTTAGCAAACAGCGACCGATTGCGGCTGTCGAACGTCCAGCCGGCAATGAGTTCGTAGGTATCAAATTCGCTGCCGAAGAAAGAGAACCCCGTACCTGTGTCTTCGACAAACGGGTTGCCGTTATTCAGCACCCAGTCCTGGGCTTGCTGTGTGCTGGATGTCGACGCGAGTAACTCGGCATGCTGGTACGCCAGGCCTACCGATAAGGATTGGAATTCTGTGATTGGATAGCCGTAGTCGATTGTTGCTCCGGCGCTTGTCGTTGAAAAATCGGACGCGGCCGATGTGAACTGCGTAACGTCACGATAATTGATAGACAATGTCCGGCGCACGCCATCCATTGTTCGATATGGATCAGAGTGTGACAAGCTATAAAGCTTCTGAAAACGACCTGAGACAGCCTCGAGCGCAACGCGATTTCCGCTGCCGAGAAAATTCGTGTGGACGATGCTGCCATTCAACATCAGTTTTTGTGATTCTGAATAGCCGATACCGCCGCTGAACTGTCCTGGCATCCGGTATTCAATATCGAAATCGACATCGACCAGGTCCGGACTTCCCGGTACGGGCGTGTTCTTGACTTCGACATTTTCAACATAGGGCAATCGTTGCAGCCGGACCTTGGAGCGGTCAACCAGGGTATTGGAGAGATAAGCGCTTTCCATCTGACGCATTTCGCGGCGTAAGACTTCATCATCAACTTCGCTTATTCCGTTGAAGTTGATTCGCCGCACATAGACTCGACTCTTGGGGTCGACATAAAACGTGATCTCTGCTTCTTTCGTTTCCTCGTTCAGTTCCGGAACCGGCTCTATCTCCGCATTCGCGTAGCCCTGCTCACTGAGCCGGTACGACATGAATTCCGCCGATTGAGTCAGCATCGTTTGATTGAAGATTGAGCCCGGCTTGGCCAGAACCATCGAACGAAGAATCTGCTCGGGGATGACCATGTCCCCAACAAGCTTGATATCAGAAATTGTATACAAATCGCCTTCGTGGATCCCGATGGTCACAAAAATATCTTTCTTGTTTGGTGATATCGCCACCTGTGTGGAGTCAACGCGAAAATCGGCGTAGCCACGATCCATATAAAATGAACGCAGTGTCTCGAGATCGCCCTCGAGCGCCTCTTTGGAGTATCGATCATCTTGTCGAATCCACGACAGCCAGTTTGCCGTATCAAGCTCGAATTCTTCGCGTATATCTTCTTCTTCAAATGCGAGATTACCGACCAGGTTCACCTGTCTGATTTTCGCACGTTCACCTTCTTTGACATCGATGCGAACGCCAACCGTGTTGTTCGGACGGTCGACAATCGACGTATCCACGACAACGCCATACTTGCCACGATCATAGTATTGCTCGCGCAGAAAACTGGACACTTCTTCAAGAACGGACCGGTCGAAAGTCCGGCCTTTCGCGAGACCGACACCACGAAGTGACTCCTCGAGGTCTTCTGTTTTTATGTCCTTGTTTCCCTCGATCGTGAAGCTCTCGATTGAAGGCCTCTCTTTAACCACTACGATCAAGGTGTCGCCGTCACGACGCATTTCGATGTCATCGAACAGCGCCTGCCCATAAAGCGCACGGATCGACTCCTGAATTCGAACAGCATCTACCGTGTCGCCGATATTAATTGGCAGATAGTTGAATACCGTACCCTCCGATATTCTTTGCAAGCCCTCGACGCGCATGTCGCGCACTACGAATTCATCCGCTGCCATGGATGCCAGCGGCAGCATCACACACACCAGTATGACGCCGATGCGCAATTTGCCCCCCCTCAGAATCATTGTGTTATTGCCTGTTCTCATATTGTGCGTAGTTCCCAACTAGCCGAGTATTCTCGCAATATCGTTATAAAAGGCGAAGCTCATCAACAGAATAAGTGCCAACACGCCGAATTGTTGCCCGATGATCTGCGCACGTTCGGATAACGGGCTACCCTTTGCAAGTTCGATTGACTGGTAAACAATCTGCCCGCCGTCCAGCACCGGCACAGGCAGCAGATTGAGCACGCCCAGACTGATACTGACGAGCGCCAGGAACGCCAGGAATTCACTCAGGCCGCGTTGTGCTGAATCACCGGCAAATTGTGCAATATTGATCGGGCCACTGATGTTCTTGATGGAAACGTCGCCCGTCACCATGCGGCCGAGCATGCGCAGAGTAAACAGCGTCGACGTCCAGGTTCGATGCGCCGCTTCGCCGACCGACGCTATCGGCCCGAATTTGCGCAAATAGTAGTACTCGCTGATGTCACTCGACCCGCGCACGCCGAGCAAACCGCGTGTCTCGCCATCCACCTCCTGTTTGCCGATAACGATGTCCACGACACGCGCCCGGCCGTCGCGAATAAACTCGATCGCGACCTGCTGACCCGCCCGGCCAGACACTGCTCCGACAAGATCGCCGTAATTCTTTATGCGTTCGCCGTCGACGGACGTGATGCGATCTCCGACGGAGAGGCCCGCACCCGCCGCAGCACCGTCTTCGATCAACTCGCCAATAACTGCAGGTGGTTGCCAGGGCTCGAAACCCAGGCCTTCAAACAACATATTCGGCTCAGTCAGACGCGACGCATCCTCGCCTACGGATATCGTGGTGCGTCGCTGTCGGCCGTTATCGGTCTCAAGGGTCAATGGAACGCGCCCGTTGGCAACCATCTGATCGAAAATGTTAACGAGCGTCGACTCCCAGTCGCCTGTCTCGACGTCGCCAACGGCTACAATCTTGTCGCCAAATTCGAGGCCGGCCTTTGCTGCATAAGAGTCCGGCGAGACATTGCCGACGGCCGGCTGCAGGGTCGGAATGCCATTCAGGAACAGCACCCAATAGGCCAGAATCGCGAACAGGAAATTGAACATCGGGCCAGCCAGTAATACGGCAATTCGTGCCGGAATCGGCCGATGGTTGAATGCACGACCTTCATCCGCCGGTGCCACGGGCCCCTCGCGACTATCGAGAAACCTCACGTAGCCGCCAAGCGGAATCGCCGAAATGCAGTACTCTGTGCGGTCGTCGCCGCGAACCCAGGTCCATAGCGGCTTGCCAAAACCGATCGAGAAACGCAGCACCTTCATTCCGGCCCAGCGACCGATTATGTAATGTCCATACTCGTGGATCGCAACCAGTACGCTGATCGCGACAATGAATGCCAGCAGACTTGTCAGCGCGTCACCCATGAGTAACCGTTTCCCCTAAAGACTGTACCATCGCGTAATGTTGACTGACTGCCGCGGCGGCAGTTCCCCGAAGTCTGAGTCGCCGCCAATGAACTGGCACTGAATAGCGCATTATTTCAACCCTGCCCAGCTCACGCCCAGGGCAAACAGGGGTGCCGCGGCGGCGACGCTGTCGATCCTGTCGAGAACGCCGCCATGACCCGGAAACAGGCTGCCACTGTCTTTCAGGCCGGCCGTCCGCTTGAACATGCTGACCGTCAAGTCACCAACGATCGACAGGCAGGCGACTGCCAGGCAAAACGGGATCAATACACCCAGGTCGGTCTCGACCCACAACGAGCGCAGCAATGTGAGCAACACGACGGCCAGGAGCCCGCCTATGACACCCTCCCAGGTCTTCCCCGGGCTGATCTTCGGCGCGAGTTTTACCCGGCCCAGCATCTTTCCGGCAAAAAAAGCGCCGCTGTCGGCAACCCATACGATCAACAGCGCAAACAACAAGATCATAGGCGCCGCGTCATAGAGGATAATCAGCGCCAGATACAGCGGGACCAGCACGGCCGCACCGGCCAGCCAGCGCAGCGCAGCCGGCACCGGCGTCGGAAAGAAGAAAGTCCAGATCAGAGCAAGCAGCCACCAGACCAGCGACACCTTCAGGATGCTCTGAGCATCGACGGGCAGGAACGACACGGCGGCCAGTGCAGCGCCGATTACGGCGACATAAGTGAATCGGCCAACCTTGCCCGACAGTTCGAGGAACGCCGACCACTCCCACGCGCCAGCCAGAATGACGGCCACGACGACGAGCGAGACCACTGGTTCGGGTAAAGCGAACAACACCAGCAATAGCGTCGCCAGTGCGATGACCGCGGTAATGACTCGCTGTTTCATGAACTGACCGCCTCTACCTGCTCGCTCGTATGCCCGTAACGGCGCTGACGCCGGCCAAAAAAGCCGAGCGCTTCATCGAATTGCTGCTCGCCGAAATCCGGCCAGAGCACATCGCAAAACCACAGCTCGGCGTACGCGAGATTCCACAACAGGAAGTTACTGATGCGTTGTTCGCCGCCGGTCCGGATCAACAGGTCCGGATCCGGAACACCCCCCAGTTGCAGCTGCTTCGCAAGCACCTGCTCGTCGATTTCGTCGACGGCCAGCTCGCCGGCTACGGCTCTGTCGGCAACCTTTCGTACGGCCTGGACAATATCCCACCGACCACCGTAGGCAACTGCCACGAACAGGCGCAAACCTGTGTTACCGCTGGTCTGCCTCTCCGCCGCAGCGATCTTCTCAAGCAGTCCTTGCTGCAACTGCTCACGAGCGCCAATGAATTCGAGCCTTACATTATTACGATGCAGCTGGTCGACTTCTCGTTGCAGTGCCTCGACAAATAGCCCCATGAGCTTGCTGACTTCCTCGCGTGGGCGGGACCAGTTTTCGCTGCTGAACGCGAACAAGGTCAGACACTCTACGCCCCGCTGCGCGGCCGTCTCGACCGTTTTTCGAACCGCAGAGACACCTGCGCGGTGCCCGGCATGGCGCGGCAGGGCTCGTTTTCGCGCCCAGCGTCCGTTGCCGTCCATAATGACGGCGACGTGTCTTGGTATGTTTTCGTTATTCGCCATCGGCAAAAACGGGGGCCCCGTCCATGAACTCTAAAATTCCATCAACTCGCTTTCTTTTTCAGCGAGTACCTGGTCGACTTCGGCGATGTATTTGTCCGTGATGACCTGGATCTCATCCTCGGCACGATGCTCTTCATCTTCGCCGATCATTTTTTCTTTCATCAGGTCTTTGACGTCGCTAATCGCATCGCGGCGAATATTACGAATTGCAATACGGCCGCCTTCGGCTTCATGGCGAACGACGCGAATCATGTCTTTTCTGCGTTCTTCGGTCAGTGCCGGTAGTGGCACCCGTATCACGGTACCCGCCGATGCGGGATTCAGCCCCAGATCGGACGTCATGATGGCCTTCTCTATCTTCGCAACCATCTCTTTTTCCCACGGCGTCACCGTCAAGGTCCGCGAATCCTCGACGCCGACGTTGGATACCTGATTCAACGGTACCTGAGACCCATAGTATTCAACAGTAATGTGGTCGAGCAGGCTCGTGTGCGCCCGACCGGTGCGCAACTTGGTCAGCTCCTGCTTGAGCGATGCAACGCTCTTGCTCATGCGCTCGCGAGCGTCTTTCTTGATCTCGTCCAACACGTCTTATGCCCTCTTCTCTATGTATTTGCTGGCCGCAACCGAGCTACTCAGGTCGTGACCAGCGTGCCAACATCGTCACCTGCCATCGCCTTAACCAACGAATTTGTTCGGGTCAGATCAAAAACCCGTAATGGCAGGTCATTGTCCCGGCACATCACGATAGCGGTCGCATCCATCACCATCAGTTTGTCCGCAAGCACTTTGTCGAAGGACACAGTGCTGTAGCGCCTGGCATCCGGCTTGACGACCGGGTCCGCGTCATAGACGCCATCCACCTTGGTCGCTTTGAGCAAAATATCAGCACCGATCTCTATCGCCCGGAGACTCGCGGCGGTATCGGTCGTGAAAAACGGGTTACCCGTGCCTGCTGCCAGAATGACGACGCGCCCTTTTTCAAGATGGCGGACGGCGCGCCGGCGTATGTAGTCTTCGCACACCTCGTGAATCTGCAGCGCGGACATGACGCGGGCAAACACGCCTTTCGATTCGAGTGCATCCTGGATTGCCAGCGCATTCATGACTGTGGCGAGCATGCCCATGTAGTCGCCCGTCACTCTGTCCATACCGGCGCGCGCCAGGCCCGCACCGCGGAAAATGTTACCACCACCGATAACAATAGCGATTTCGACGGCATGGTCCCTGGCTGCCGCAATTTCAGCGGCGATGCGCTGAATGACCATCGGCTCTATGCCGTAGTCCAGATCGCCCATCAACGCCTCACCGCTGAGTTTCAGCAAAACGCGACGGTATTGAACCGGAGAGTCACTCATCTGCAGGCCTTTTCGTTGTCTTGACCGAACGATCGCACCCGGGCAGCTTGCCTGTAGGGCGGCCGTTGATTCTAGCGTATTGGTAACACCTGGTCTTTATAAAATCAAAGGCTTAAGAGATTTTTCTCAGCTAGCGCCTTTGACCTGTGCCATTACTTCATCGACAAAGTTGTCTTGCTTCTTCTCAATGCCCTCACCCACCTCAAAGCGGACAAACGACGTGACGGTCGCGTTCGCAGCTTGCAGCAGTTTGCCGACGCTGAGGTCGGGGTCCTTGACGAACGGCTGGCCGAGCAAAGTAATCTCTTTGAGGAATTTGTTCACACGTCCGGTCACCATCTTCTCGATGATTTCTGCGGGCTTGCCCGAATCCTGCGCCTGTTCCGTCAGGATCCGGCGCTCATTCTCGAGAGTCTCGGCAGGTACTCCGGATTCGTCGATGCATATCGGGTTAGTCGCCGCGATATGCATGGCAATATCACGCGCCAGAGCCTCATCGCCGCCGTCGAGTGCCACGACAGCACCGATACGTGCTCCGTGCGTGTAGCTCGAGACGACTCCATCCGAGGTGACCGATGCAATACGTCGCACACCGATATTCTCCCCGACCTTGGCAATCAGCTCTGTCCGTGCCTCTTCAACCGTGCGCCCATCGGCGAGCTTCTCGCTCGCCAGGGACTCAACATCGCTGCTGTCAGACGCTAACGCGGCCGCTGCGACCGCCTCGACGAAAGTGACAAAATTCTCATCCTTCGCAACGAAATCGGTCTCGGAATTTACTTCAATAACAACGGCCGTGTTGCCGTCCTGAGCGATGACTATACGGCCATCCGCGGCAACTCGACTCGCTTTCTTATCCGCATTTGCCTGACCCGACTTACGCAATACCTCGGCAGCCTGATCGAGATCGCCATTCGTTTCGACCAGGGCTTTTTTACACTCCATCATGCCGGCGCCTGTGCGCTCGCGCAGCTCTTTGACCATCGATGCAGTTATCGACATCTGTTCTACCTCTTAATCTTTGTCGTCGGTTTTCGTTGCGGTCTTTTTCGCTGTCTTCCTGGCCGCCTTTTTGGCAGTCTTTTTAGCGACTTTCCTGGCGGGCTTGGCCGCAGCAGGCTTCTCGGCTTCAGCTACGGCAGCCTTCTCCTCGGCAGGCTTCTCGGCTTCAGCTACGGCAGCCTTCTCCTCGGCAGGCTTCTCGGCTTCAGCTTCGGCAGCCTTCTCCTCGGCAGGCTTCTCGGCTTCAGCTTCGGCAGCCTTCTCTTCGGCAGGCTTGTCAGTCTTTGCCTCGGCCCTGTCCGCGTCTTTCGACCCGGTCGGCTTGTCTGCAACTTCCTCAGCCGGCTTCTCGTCGACTGGCCTGGCCTCCGCCTCGACAGCGTCTCTCTTCGCTGCCGCTATTTTCCTGGCCGGTGCCTTTTTCTTCACGGTTGCTTTCTTGCCCGCCTTCTTCTTGCGGCCCGTTGCCTTCTTGACGTTACCCTCCGCATCAAGCTCGACAAATTCGTCTTCGCCGAGCGCGACTTCGGGCAGTGATGCCTTGCCATCCAGCACGGCGTCGGCAACCATCGCCGCATACAGTTCGATGGCGCGCATCGCATCGTCATTGCCCGGAATGACATAGTCAACGCCATCCGGTGAGCAGTTTGTGTCGACGACGGCGACAACCGGAATGCCGAGCTTGCGTGCCTCGCGCACCGCAATATCCTCGTGATCAACATCGACGACGAACAGCACATCCGGCAATCCCGTCATCTCCTTGATTCCGCCGAGGCTGCGCTCGAGCTTTTCCTGCTCACGGCTGAGGCCGAGAACTTCTTTTTTCGTCAAACCCTCGAAACCGCCCTCTTCGGCCATTTTTTCGAGCGTCATGAGCCGTTTCACGGATTGGCGAATCGTCTTGTAGTTCGTGAGCATGCCGCCCAGCCAGCGATAGCTGACAAACGGCATTTGAGCGCGTTGTGCTTGCGTGCGAACGGACTCTCGCGCCGCTCGCTTGGTACCCACGAACAGTACCTTGCCGCCATCGGCTACGGTCGCTTTGACAAATGCGCAGGCCTCGCGAGCCAGCGGCAGGCTCTTCTCGAGGTTGATGATATGGATTTTGTTACGCTCGCCGAAGATGTAGGGTGCCATCTTCGGGTTCCAGTAACGGGTCTGGTGACCAAAATGCACGCCAGCCTCTAGCATCTGGCGCATGGATACGTCTGCCATGTTATTTCTCCGGGTTAGGCCTCCGTACACCCCATCTCGCAACCCCTTTTCAGGTGGGGCACCCAGCGTGATGTGACGATGTACGTGTGGATTAATTGCCTCTAGGGCGCGCGCTTTATACCATAGCCGGTCGCGGCCAACAATGGCGAAATTCTGCGTTTTGGGGCCAGAGCGCTTTTTCCCGAAGCAGGACCTGATCCCGGAGCTGAGAAAGGGCCCAGACCCTTTAAAGATCTCAATGACTGTAACGATTAAAACTGCTGCCGAGCAGGAGAAGATGCGGGTTGCCGGACGCCTGGCGGCCGACGTGCTGGATATGATCGGAGAACACGTGCGGGCCGGCGTGACAACTGCTGAACTCGATGTTCTGTGCCATCGCTACATTACCGAGGTGCAACATGCGACTCCGGCACCTTTGAATTACCGGGGGTTTCCGAAATCGATCTGCACCTCCGTGAATCATGTGGTCTGCCACGGTATTCCCGGCGAACGCAGACTCAAATCCGGCGATGCCCTGAATATCGATATTACGGTAATCAAAGACGGCTTCCACGGCGACACCAGCCGCATGTTCCTCGTTGGCAAACCCAGCGTGCGGGCACAACGTCTGGCGCAAGTGGCATTTGACGGCATGTGGCTCGGCATCAATGAACTGGCCGCCGGCAAGCGCCTCGGCGACGTCGGCGAAGCGATCCAGAATCACGTCGAGAAAAACCGTTGTTCCATCGTTCGCGAATACTGCGGCCACGGCATTGGCCGAGGCTTCCATGAAGATCCGCAGGTACTGCACTACGGCACGCGCGGCACCGGCCTCGAGCTCAAAGCAGGTATGACGCTGACGGTCGAGCCGATGGTCAATGCCGGCAAGCGCGACGTGAAACTCCTGCCGGACGGCTGGACCGTGGTGACCAAGGACCATAGCCTGTCGGCGCAATGGGAGCACACTGTGCTGATCACAGAGAACGGCTACGAAGTCCTCACGCTGGGTGCCGATGAGCGTTAGAATTTTTCATTATTCTGATATTAAACAATGACTTATTCTGCCGAAGAATGGGCTGAGTCATTTGCAGATGACGCAGCGCTAGTGATTCTCCGTGACGTGCTGGCGACTGACACGCCGGGCTGCAGCCGTGAGGCACTCGATCAGGCCAGCGAGAACATCAAAGAACGGTTCCTGGCCGGGGAGTCAGTGGTCAATCTCGTGCACCTGCGTGCGGCCGTAATCGATCAGCTGCTCGTCCATCTTTGGCGCAGAAATGCCAATTATTGTGCCGGCGTCGCTGCGCTGGTGGCGGTCGGTGGTTATGGACGTGCCGAGCTTCACCCGTACTCGGATATCGATATCATGTTGTTGCTGCCCGATGATCTGCCGGAAAGCTGCGAGCCCGAATTATCCGACTTCGTGACAGCATTGTGGGATGTCGGACTGGAAATCGGCCACAGCGTGCGCACGGTTGCTCAGTGCTTCGAGCAAGCCAGCAAGGACCTGACTGTCGCGACGACCCTGATCGAAGCGCGACGGCTGGACGGCCCGATCGAACTCTATCAGTCGATGCAGGAGTCAATTTCACCGGAGCACATCTGGCCGCCGGACAGATTCTTCGAAGAGAAGCGCAAGGAACAAATAGCACGTCATCACCGTTACAACGACACGGCCTACAACCTGGAGCCGAACGTCAAGGGCAGTCCGGGTGGCCTGCGCGATATTCAAATGATCGGCTGGGTCGCGAAACGGCATTTCGGTGTCGGGACATTCGACGAGCTGGTTGCGCACAAATTCCTGACGCCGACACAGGTGCAGCGACTGCACGACGGTCAGGCATTCCTCTGGCGCGTCCGCTTCGCGCTGCATGTCCTGACGGGACGCCGCGAGGACCGAATCCTGTTTGACCACCAGATCAAGCTTGCGCAAATGCTGGGCTACGAGGATGCTACTTATACGCTCGCTGTCGAACAGCTCATGCAACGTTACTACCGGACCGTCATGGAGTTGAGCCGGGTCAACGAAATGCTGCTGCAATTGTTTGAAGAAGCGATTCTCATGGATCCGACAGCGAAACCGGAGCCACTGAACGAGCGCTTTCAGGTCAAAAACGGTTTTCTTCAGACCGTCGACGAGCGCGTATTTGCCCGTGAGCCCTCTGCCCTGCTCGAGCTGTTCTTGTTGTTGCAGCAATACCCTGAAATTCGCGGCGTGAGTGCCTACACGATCGGTCAGATCAAGCGCAATCTGCACCTGATCGATGAGGAGTTTCGGCAGAATCCTCGCAATCATCGCCTGTTTCTGTCGATTCTTCGCGCTCCCGAAGGCGTGACGCATGAGCTCAGGCGCATGAACCTGTACGGCGTGCTGGGCCTGTACATCCCCTCGTTCGGGCGCATCGTTGGCCGTATGCAGTACGACTTGTTTCACGCCTACACGGTGGACGAGCACACGTTGTTCGTTGTCAGTAACCTGCGCCGTTTCGCCTTGTCTCGTTTTGATCACGAATTTCCGCACATCAGCCCGATCATGCAGAATCTCGAAAAGCCGGAGATCGTTTATCTCAGTGGCCTGTTTCATGATATTGCGAAAGGCCGCGGCGGTGATCACTCGGAGCTCGGCGCCGTCGACGCCGAGTCGTTTTGTCTTGAACATGGACTCAGTCAATACGAAGCCCGCACGGTCGCCTGGCTCGTGCGCAATCACCTGATCTTGTCAACTACGGCACAAAAGAAAGACATCGGTGATCCCGATGTCGTCAATGAATTCGCGGCAATCGTGCGGGATCACACGCACCTTGATTACCTTTACCTTCTGACGGTTGCCGATGTCCGCGGCACCAACCCGAAGCTGTGGAATTCCTGGAAAGCCACCCTCTTCAGGGACCTGTACGAGCTGACGTCGCGTGCATTACGGCGCGGTCTGGAGAACCCGATCGATAGAGAGCAACTGATCCTCGAAAAGAAATCCCAGGCGAGGGAGTCGCTCCTGGATGCAGGTGTCACCGACGGGCGCATAGACGAGGTATGGGCGTTGCTCAACGAGAATTATTTCCTGCGGCATCGTTCCGACGAGATCGTATGGCACACGAAATGGCTTGCGGCTTCCGACACCGCATCCGACGTCGGGCTGCTTGATGTACGGCGGCAGAAGAAAGGCGACGGTGTCGAAGCGGTATTGTATACGCCTCGAACACATCCGACTTTCGCACTGGCTACCGCGGTGCTTGATGAGTTGGGCATGACAATCGTCGACTCCCGAATCATGCCGATCGAGAATGGTTACAGCCTCGACACATTCATCTTCATGGAGCACGACAAGCGCATGGAAATCGACGAATCCCGGCTGCAGAAGATCCGGCGGTCTCTGAGTCGAGTTTTGACGGCGACCGACGAAAAGCTCGTCAAAGTGACGCGCGCAGCTCCGCGCCAGGTGCGTATGTTCAATACGGCGACCAGCGTCGATTTTGGCGAAAACCTGGCCGACGGAAACACAGTTATGGAAATCGTTGCGGCCGACCGACCCGGATTGTTGAGCAAGATCGGGCAGACGTTTCTGGCGTCGCATGTCGACATCGCAGCAGCCAAGATCATGACGATCGGTGAGCGTGCTGAGGATGTGTTCTATATCCGCAACAGGGATGGCACGCCCCTCGATAGCGCGGCACAGGACAAATTACGCAGAGACCTCATCGCTAAACTGGACGATAATGCTGCGGCGAGCTAGCACTCAATTCAAACTACTGGAACACATATGCAGGACTTGACGGGAATTATCGAACGGGGTTTCGAGCAGAGCGGGCGAATGCACGACCCGGCCGAGCAAGATCGCCTGATCCATGCGGTGCAGCAGGCGATCGCGCTGCTGGATAGCGGTGAAGCCCGTGTTGCTGAACAAATTGACGGCGATTGGACGGTCAATCAATGGTTAAAAAAGGCGGTGCTGTTGAGCTTCAGACTCGCAGACAATCGCGTCATGCAGGGTGCACACAGCAAGTTTTATGACAAGGTCGCGATGAAGTACGCCGACTATTCGGAGGACGACTTCAAACGGGATGCGGTCCGGGTCGTACCGGATGCAATCGTACGCCGTGGCGCATTTGTCGCCCCTGACGTCGTGCTGATGCCCAGCTACGTGAATATTGGCGCTTTCGTCGACTCCGGGACGATGGTTGATACCTGGGCCACCGTGGGTAGCTGCGCGCAGATCGGGAAAAATGTTCACATTTCCGGTGGCGTTGGCATAGGTGGCGTGCTTGAGCCCGTTCAGGCCGGACCGACAATTATCGAGGACAACTGCTTTATCGGGGCCAGGTCCGAAGTCGTCGAAGGCGTCGTAATCGAAAAGGGCTCTGTGCTGTCGATGGGCGTCTACATTGGCCAAAGCACGCGTATCTACGATCGCGAGACTGAACAGATCAGCTATGGCCGGGTTCCGGCCGGGTCTGTGGTCGTGCCAGGCAGTTTGCCATCACCTGAGGGCAAGTACTCATTATACTGTGCGGTGATCGTCAAACATGTTGACGAAAAGACCAGAGCGAAAACGAGCCTCAATGACCTCTTACGAAATGTGGATTAACGGGACCAGCAAGTGCTGACGGTATACGGGATCAAGAGTTGCGACACCTGCAGATTGGCCAGAAAATATCTGGATCAGCACAATATCGAATTCCGCTTTCACGACCTCCGTGAAGATGGCCTGGATATTCAGACATTGGAGCGCTGGACGCAGCGAATGGGATGGGAAAGACTGTTAAACAAGCACAGCCTGACCTGGCGCAAGATTCCCGAAGTCGACCGCAACGCAATGACGAAGGACAAGGCGCTCGCCGCGATGATTGAGGGCCCTACCCTGATAAAACGCCCGGTGCTCGAGGCAGATAACTTTATAGCCGTGGGCTTCTCAGAAAAACGCTTCGGCGACTTTATCGAAAATCACGACTTGTAACATGACCGTCTAACCGATCCTGCCGGTTATGTAGTCCTCGGTGAGTTTGTGCTGCGGATTGGTGAATATCCTGTCGGTCTCATCGACCTCAATCAACAGTCCCAGATGAAAATAAGCGACGCGTTTGGAAACTCGAGCCGCCTGCTGCATCGAGTGCGTCACGATTACGATTGCATAGTCCTGTGACAACTCGTCCATCAGGTCTTCGATCCTGGCTGTAGCAATCGGATCAAGCGCGGAGCATGGTTCATCCATCAGGATTACCTCGGGATTTACCGCAATCGTGCGCGCTATGCACAGGCGTTGCTGCTGACCGCCGGAGAGTCCCGTGCCCGGCTCATCCAGACGGTCCTTGACTTCATTCAAAAGCCCCGCTCTTTCAAGGCTGCTATGCACGATGTCATCGAGCTCGGCGCGATCGGCAGCCAATCCGTGAATACGCGGCCCGTAGGCGACGTTGTCATAGATACTCTTCGGAAATGGATTTGGCTTCTGAAATACCATGCCAACTCTGGCGCGCAGTGCGACCGGGTCGAGATCCTTGCCGTAAATATCCTGGCCGCCGAGCGTGATGCTGCCACTCACTCGCGCCGACTCAATCGAATCGTTCATTCGATTCAGGCAGCGAAGAAATGTCGACTTGCCGCAACCCGATGGTCCGATCAGCGCAATGACTTCCTGCTTACTGATTTCGAGCGTGACATTCTTGATTGCGTGATTGGCGCCATAGAAGACATCAACATTCTCGGCTATGACATATGGGTCCTGGCAACGCACATCGCCGACTGTCATGCCAGTTTCAACAAACTGACCGGACGCCGGCAGCGCCGGCGTCCGCTTCACGCCCTTATCAATCGCTGGCCCTTCGTCGCTGCTGCCGGCGCGGCTACTTTGCGCTTGTCGGTCGGTCACCTTTGCTTCCATCATTTGTACGATTGTCATACAGCTTACCCTGTAGCTCAATCAACGATTACCACTTCCGTTCCATTCGCTTGCGCATGATCACGGCTGTCAGGTTCATTACCAGCAAGAATGCCAGCAACACGATTATCGCGGCGGAAGTTCGTTCTGCGAATGCCCGCTCAGGGCTATCCGCCCAAAGATAGATCTGCACGGGCAAGGCAGTTGCCGGATCGGAAAAACCGGACGGCACATCGACGATGAACGCAACCATTCCGATCATAAGGAGAGGTGCCGACTCGCCGAGCGCGCGGCTCATGCCGATGATCGCCCCCGTTAGCATACCGGGCAATGCGAGTGGCATTATGTGGTGGAATACGACCTGCATCCTCGATGCGCCCAAGGCCAGAGCGGCCTCGCGTATCGAAGGTGGCACGGCTTTGATGGCCGCCCGCGACGCAATGATGATGACGGGTAATGTTAATAATGACAATACAAGGCCGCCGACCAGCGGCGCCGATCGTGGTATCGACATCCAGTTGATGAATATCGCCAATCCCAGCAATCCGAATACGATGGATGGCACGGCTGCAAGGTTGTTGATATTCACTTCGATCAGATCCGACCAGCGATTGCGCGGTGCGAACTCTTCCAGGTAGATAGCAGCCGCCACGCCAATCGGAAATGCCAACAGGATAGTAACAATGAGCATGTAGACAGAACCCATCAATGCGCCTCTGATACCAGCCAGTTCAGGCTCGCGCGAGTCCCCGTTCGAAAACAATGCAGAATTGATTCGTGACTCGAGCCGACCGGATTCCCGGAGCGATTCAATCCAGCCCACTTGTGCATCGGATAGTGGCCGCAATGCCTCGTCAATTGAGGCATCGATATTGCCTTTCACATACATATCAACCGTCGACGATGCGGGCACCCACAGAGTCTCCTTGCTGCCAAGCAGCGCGGGCTTTGCCTCGATCATGTCCCGCATCTGATAGCCCGCGCCAATGCTCACAAGCCTGTATAGCTCTCGCCGCTCACTTCGGCCGCTAACCGCGGGGAATTCGTTGCGCAGTGCAGTCCTGACCAGGCCGTCGAAATCGGCATAAGCAAGATCGATTTCGCCATCTGGCGCGATCACGTCTTCGGCGAACTCGACATCAATCCGGATATACGTCTGCATGAATGCGGTCGAGCCTTTCGCAAAAAGATCCACAAAGAAAACACCCAGGAACATCACACCGACAGTCGTCGCCAGCATGCCCGAGAGCTGGAACACGATTTCACGCCGCCGCCGCCGCCTTAATCCGGCTTCCACTTTCTCGCGTGTCGTTTTCGATGCTTGCACTTTCTTCACCTTGGCGACTATCAGTCGTATTGCTCGCGATACTTGCGCACCACGACTAATCCGATGACATTCAGAATCAGCGTGACAACGAATAGCATCAAACCCAGCGCGAAGGCAGCCAGCGTCTTTGCGCTGTCAAATTCCTGGTCGCCAACCAGCAGAGTTACAATCTGCACGGTCACTGTTGTTACGGCTTCGAAGGGATTTACGGTCAGATTTGCGGCAAGACCCGCTGCCATAACGACGATCATGGTCTCACCAATCGCACGGGACACCGCCAACAACACTCCGCCGATGATGCCCGGTAACGCGGCCGGCAATATGACTCTTGTCATCGTTTCCGCGCGCGTCGAGCCCAATCCCAGAGCACCGTCACGCATCGCGCTCGGTACCGCATTTATCGCATCGTCAGCCAATGACGACACCAGCGGGATGATCATGATGCCCATGACCAGCCCGGCAGCCAGTGCGCTCTCGGATGCGACCTCGAGACCCAGCGACTCACCCGTGCGCCGCACCCATGGCGCAACCGTCAATGCCGCGAAAAATCCATAGACAACGGTCGGAATTCCTGCGAGAACCTCAAGCAAAGGCTTCGCAATATTGCGAACGCGACTGGATGAATATTCGGCGAGGTAAATCGCCGTCATCAGGCCTACGGGTACCGCAACGAACATGGCGATACCGGTTATTAGCATGGTTCCCGTAAACAGGGGAACAGCGCCGAAACTTCCGGATGAGCCGACCTGATCTGCACGTATCGCCGTCTGGGGACTCCAGTTCAGACCAAACAGAAACTCGCTAATCGGCACTTTTTGAAAGAACCGAAGTGCTTCGAATAAAACGGACAGGACGATGCCTACCGTTGTGAGAATTGCGATGCTCGATGCCGCAATAAGAGCCAGCAGAACGATTCCCTCGACGCGGTTGCGTGCACGCAAATCCGGCCGAATGCGTCGCCATGCGATCGCGCCACCAAGACCAGCCACCGCGAGTGTCGACGCGGCCAGGATCCGCCGGCTGACCGTTGTGTAATCCTGAAAGCGCGTGGCTGCCTCGCTGAGTGCAGCATCGAGATCGCCGCTGATCGCATCGCCGGCGGCGAGATTCTGGATATTATTCAACAGCAGGTCGAGCTCGCCGACAGACAAACTCCGTTGCGCTTCGGGTAACCCTTTTACGATTAACGCCACTATGATGCGTGGTTCCAGCAGCACCCACAGGAGCAAAACGGCCAACGCCGGCAACAGGCACCAGATTGCTGTGAAATAACCGTAGTAGCCCGGCAGCGAGTGCAACGCTGTGCTGTGCCGCGGACCGCCGACAAGCGCAACGGACCGACCTCGCCCGAAAAAGAACGCCGCGAACGACATCGCGGCGAGTATCAATATCAGGGTAGTGCCTTGCATGCTTTATCCGGCTTCGCCGCTTGCCAACGACGGCGACGGCCCAACAGTGCCGTCACCATTCAATGGCAGCTGCGCTTTATTGACTCACCATCGACAATGGCGTCAAGTCACGAACCCTTGCGGCGACGCTGCCGCGCTCTTCCTCCGGCATTGGAATCAGCCCACGGTCGGACAAGTAGCCTTCGTCTCCCCAGGCACGTTCCGACGTGAATTCCCGCAGGAATCCGCGCAGGCCGGGGATGACGTCAACGTGTGCTTTCTTGACGTAGAAGAACAAAGGACGGGAGACGGGGTAGTCCCCATCTGCAATTGCGTCAAACGTCGGTGCCACGCCATCGACCTTTGCACCTTTGACTTTCTCGGCATTCTGATCCAGGAAGCTGAAACCGAATATGCCGAATGCGTTTGGATTCGCTTCGAGTTTCTGCACAATCAGGTTGTCATTTTCACCTGCTTCGACAAACGCACCGTCTTCGCGAATCGTGTGACATATCGTCTTGTAGCTGTCCGTATCCGTGTTCCTGAGTGCCCTGATCCACGGTATTGACGTGCAGCCGCCTTCCATTGCGAGTTCGACAAATGCGTCGCGCGTTCCGGAGGTCGGAGGCGGTCCAAGCACTTCGATGCGCACATCGGGCAGTTCGGCATTCACGTCCGACCAGGTCTTGTACGGATTCTCGATCAGCTCACCCTCATTCTCTCCCGGGACCTCCCTGGCCAGGGCGAGAAAGATGTCCGCTCGCGAGAGATTGACAGACGTTGCGGCAATCGCATTGGCTATAACAATGCCGTCGTAGCCAGTCTTGACTTCGACGATCTCGGTAACACCGTTGCTGGCGCAATTATCGACCTCGGATTGCTTGATCGCACGTGATGCATTGGCGATATCCGGAAAATCGACACCCACGCCATCGCAAAACAGTTTCAAACCACCACCTGAACCAGTTGCCTCGACCTTCGGGGTCTTGAATTCCGTACCGCGCCCGAAACGTTCCGCAACGACTGTTGCGAATGGATAGACAGTCGATGAACCGACGATATAGATGTAGTCGCGCCCTGCCTGTGCGATGGCAGTGCCGGATACTGTGGCCGTGACGACGACGCTTGCAAGCAACGTTGTTACTCTCCTTTTCCTGAACACACTGATTCTCCGGACGGATGTGATTTACGAGCGATAGCTTAGCGACCAATTGTTACCGAATTGTTGCAAACCAATCCCAATAATGATCATATGAGCGCCAGGTGATTTTCTTTTTTTCCATATATCTCATACATTTACGAGGTTTCATCGGAACTGATGACAACACCGGCCGACAATTCACCCGACCATCCATCGCTTGCCCTGCTGCGTGAGCTGATACGACGGCCGTCTGTTACACCCGATGATGCCGGCTGCCAGGAAATCCTCGGCAAACGCCTGGCGCGAATCGGCTTCAACTGCGAGTCAATGCCGTTCGGCGAGGTCAGCAACCTTTGGGCCAGGCGAGGAAAGTCGGGTCCGCTCTTGTGCTTTGCCGGACATACGGATGTCGTGCCACCCGGCGATGCGGATCAGTGGCGAACGGACCCGTTTGAACCCGTGACACAGGACGGCATGATGTATGGACGCGGTTCTGCGGATATGAAAAGCGGCCTGGCCGCAATGATCGTCGCCCTCGAAGGATTTATCGCGACGCATGCAGATTTTGACGGCAGTATCGCAGTGCTGATTACCAGCGACGAAGAAGGCCGCGCGCGCGACGGTACACTCAAAGTCATCCAGGCATTGCAGGCACGCGGTGAACATATCGACTGGTGCGTGATTGGCGAGCCATCCAGCCGGGAAGTTCTCGGTGACATCGTTCGCGTCGGCCGGCGGGGCTCACTAAGCGGCATACTAACCGTACGCGGCACTCAGGGACACGTCGCCTACCCCCAACTGGCCGACAATCCCATAGGTCGGTTCGCACCCGTGCTATCGGATCTGTACACAACGGAATGGGATCGCGGTAACGATTACTTCCCACCGACCAGCTTTCAGGTGGTCGATATTCAGGCCGGCCTGGGTTTCCCGAACGTGACCCCGGGAGAGCTCAGTGCACGATTCAACTTTCGCTACTCGACCGAGTGGAATCATGAGAGCCTGAAAGCCAAAGTGCACGAACTGTTCGATGCGCACGATATTGACTACGAGCTGAACTGGCACCTTTCGGGTGAACCGTTCCTTACGAACCCCGGCAAGCTGACCGAAGCCGTGACACAGGCAGTGTTGGACTGCACGGATGCCGCGCCGGAGCTATCGACCGGCGGCGGAACATCGGACGGGAGGTTCATCTCACCGGCCGGCGCCGACGTCGTCGAATTGGGCCCCATCAATGCATCGATTCACAAGGTCAACGAGCACGTGCGAATCGCGGACGTCATCAACCTGACAAGGATTTACCAGCGCATCGCCGAGTTATTGCTGGCGTAAGTTATTCCAGGCACCGGCAATGCCAAGGCCGCTCACTGAAATGAATACCCAGGCGGGCATCGACAGGCCGAGAAAGCTCCAGACCACATCAGCACACTCGCCCGATCCTGTGAAAACCATGCGCAGCGCATCACCGAGCGGAAAGTTTTCCAGCATATAATCCAGCCCCGGCCCACAGGCCGGCACGTCACTGGGCGGCAGATTCTGCAAGCGCCAGTGCCAGCCGGCAATTCCGGCGCCGCCCGCAGCGGATGCTGCCAGCAACAGCGCATAAACACGACGACCCCAGCCGACGGGGCCATGCAAGGCGGCGAGCAGGAATGCGATTCCGATACTTATCACGGCTACACGCTGGAGAACGCACAACGGACAGGGGTCCAGCAGCAATACATACTGTGCGTAGAGCGCAAAGCCCATCAATCCGGCGCAGCACAGGAAGCCCGCGAAATTAAGGACACGTCGTCCAGGCAAAATCATGTGGTTTTATTCTGACTCGAGCTCGGAAAGGTCGGAAATTCCAGTATGACGCACATCTCTGCCGCGCACCATATAGATAACGTACTCGCAAATGTTCTTTGCATGATCACCGATGCGTTCCAGCGACCGCGCCGTCCAGGTCACGTTCATAACGCGCTTGATGCTTCGCGGATCCTCCATCATGAAGGTGATGCACTGGCGTTGAATCGCCTCATACTCCTGATCGACCTGCTCATCCTCTCGGACGACTTCAAACGCTTCATCGACATCAAGGCGGGCAAATGCATTCATCGCATCCCGCAACATGTGCGAGACATGTGTACCAAGCGACTTCAATTCCCGATAAGAATCGGTCGGCCGATCCATACCAGCCAGCCTCGATGCGAGAAAACCGATCTTTTCCGCCTCATCACCTATGCGCTCGAGATCCGTGATCGTTTTGATAATGGCGACAATCAGGCGAAGGTCGCTGGCCGCGGGCGACCGCGTGGCCAATATCCGGCTGCATTCCTCGTCGATGCCGACCTCGAACTCATTGACTTTGTAGTCATCCTCGGCGACCTGCAATCCGAGTTCGCTGTCGCCGCTGACAATGGCCGAAATTGCGCGAGCCAGCTGTGCCTCGACCACGCCTCCCATCGCCAACACCTTGTTGCGCAAGTCTTCAATATCTTTATTGAAGCGACGTGATATGTGATGTGTCAGGTCGGATGCTTCCATCGTTCTATTTCACGGTTACTGTTCGCCGAAGCCTACTTCCATTTCCACTGGGTGTCGATCATCAAGCGGTTGTAATCGCTCCTGGCGCCAGACGTCAGGTCGGTTTCATTGATGAAGTACTGTGCACCGATGGTCCAGCTCCTGTTGACGCTGTAGTTGAATTGCAGCCAGTGGCCCTTGTTGTCGGTGCCCCCACCTCCAAAATCCGAGTCGGTGAGCAAGCCGAGCGTCGAATCGGCTTCCTTGTCGGCATAGTAGTAGGTGAATTGCATCTGACCCCGATCCCTGGCCTGTCCGATTGATGCACCGAGCGTCACGCCCGTATCATCAACGGAAGCATCGCTGTTCTTGACATAATCCACGAATACTTTCGCCGGCCAATCGCCAATCTCGAATGATGCTTCAGCAAAAACCTGTGCCAGCAGGTAATCGTATAAGTACACGCAGGTCGTATCAGCCGTCGTGCCGCAAGGCAAACCGCTGGCCTCCACCGCCGTGTTGCCGAAATAGTCACCGGGGTCAGTCGGATCACCAAACGTCGTCGATTCACCCGCGGTCTTTATTGAATAGTAGCCGAGGCCGCCCGTTAATTTCACATCGCCGAACCGCCCGGTGGCACCAAATTGCGCCCCCCAGCTGAAGTTATTGCTGCTACTCCTGCTGTCGCTCTCGAGATAATTGCCGATGGCGTTGACAAAATACCAGTCGCGCTTGTACTGCACCGCGAGACCTTCCGGCGTCCAGTCTCCATCCCACATAAGAGCCTGACCACCGACCTTGGTTAACGGATTTCTGAATTTGCCGCCATAGATGTGCAAACCATCGCTGGCTTCCCAGTCAACATAGGCAAGGTTCAGAACCACGCCCTTCGATGAGCCACCGCCGCCCAGGGTCTGGTTGGCCGATCCCGGATCACTGCCACCTGTTGCGAGGCCGAAGCCGACATCAATGTTGTCAGCAACTTCCGCTTTGATATTGGCGCGTGCACGAATTCTATTGCGCCTGCGAGTATCGCTGCCTTCAGCGTCAATATCGTCGAAACGGTAGCGAAAGTCACCATCGAGCTTTATGCGATCAGCCCAGCTATCCCCGGCCGCCGCAATCTCCGATGCCCGAACTCCTGCAACTGTCGTTTCGACATCCGCGATAGCTGTAGCAGCCTGATCCTGCGCCCGCCGCAACTCGGCGTTTTCGGCCGCCAGTTCCTCGAGTCGTAGCGAGACCGCGACAAGCTGCTTGCGAAGTTGCTCGAAATCTTCGTCAGTAACTTCCGCCACGGCCGCGGGCGAGCCAACGAAAGAACATGCCAGCGTCAGGAAAAGAATTCGTTTCATTTTTTTGCGCTTCCATTGTTGTAAGGGCATTGGGTCGTGAGGATATTGGCGGCAAGCTACCGTCCCTCTGTTTCGCTTACATTACAGAAATATTGCACTTTTGTGACAACGCCGATACCGGGGAGAAAGTGATTCCGGGCCAATGATGCCAGCAGGACACCGCGCTCGGGGACTTGCAGCCGTCAGCCGCTGTGAGTATCTCCCGCAAGTCGTAGCGGTGCATCGACAACGATACGCTCAGTTGGGAAGCAGCAGCGAAATTCGCTGCCGACTCCGACTTCACTGCTAACGCACAGTTCCGCCTCGTGGCGACCCAGCACATGCTTGACGATGGCGAGCCCAAGGCCGATGCCACCGTCATCGCGCGCGCGACCACGATCAACCCGAAAAAATCGTTCGGTGATACGCGGTATGTGCTCTTCGGCAATTCCTTCGCCCGTATCGCGGACCAGCAATTCCGCACCATCCGGCCCGACTCGCCAAACCAGCGATACCTGGCCTTCCGCCGGCGTATGCCGTATAGCGTTAGACAGCAAGTTGCTGATGAGCGACTCGATCTCGCCCTCGTTGCCGTGCAACCGGGCGGCGGATTCGATTTCGATGGAGATTGACGGCAAGTCGGCCTGTCCGGCGCAGCTCTTGCCCGCTGCGGCAAGCAGGCCCGCAACGTCGACTATCTCTACGGAACTCGCCCGACCTGCTCCTTCGAGGCGCGACAATTCCAGCAGCTCGCTGATAATCTGTGTCATACGTCGCGCCTGTTCGCGCATGCGCGTTATCGGCTGCGTCCACGCCTCGGGTATGTCATCAGCTTCGCCCAGGGCATCCAGATACCCCGACACCACCGTAAGGG
>JAOTVR010000022.1 GCA_029863305.1 Gammaproteobacteria bacterium
CGGTGTCTGAATTCGATGAAGCATCGCAGGATACTATTCTACTAGTCGTCGATTGCAATACACTTTGATCAAGCTTCGGTGGCGTCAAAGCTGAGTTCGATGCCATTGCCGGCCGGGTCTTTCAGGAACAGCTGTATCTGACCGGACTCGGGAACCTGCGCGACAGCGTAGTTCATGCCCAGTTCCTGCAAATGCTTTTCGGTAGCCGACCGACCCGTGCAGGCAAACGCAATGTGTCCAAGTGTCGTCACGCCGTCGGTTGCAGGAATCTCATCTTCATCCGCTTCGACCAGATGCACGACTGCGTGCTCCCCCGCGTATAACCAGTAACCGAACTCCTTGAACGGTGGACGGTAGCCAGCCGACAGTCCGACTACGTCACAGTAAAAATCGCGCAATGCCTCGAGCAGTTTACGCGAGGCCCGAAGGTTGAAATGGTCGAGACCCTGAATTTTCAAAGTGTCGCCTCCACCGAAAGCTTCAGCTCCTCGAGCCGCGCGAACAGGTCAACATCGAGCTGCCGAAACAGGTGGATCATGTCGACGAATACCCAGTTCTCCACGTACATTTCACCCTCTCTCTTCCACCAGTCCAGACCATTGATGCCCAGCCGCCTGCCGGTCGCTGCGTGACCGAGGTACCCGCCCTTGTGGGTGGCAAGCACACCGCTCCAGCCCGGCCCGCCGCTGAATGGCCCTTCCGCGAACAAGGCATCCAGATCCTGTACGGCACGATCCGGAAAAGCATGCAACCAGGGCTTTTGATGCAGAGTTTCGAATTCCTTGAAACTCAAACAGGCCCCAATGCCCCCGGGGCCGTACCAGCTTACGTCGGGATGGAAGAATTCTGCCATACCCATGCTCTTCAAATCCGACTCATCGAACCTGTTAAGCCCATCGAAGATGAAACGCCGGATGTGATCAAGGCTGTACGCGGAAACGGCCTCGTCCTGCGGATCAAGCAATATGCCGTCATTCGCGGCCGGTGGCGGGTAGATTCCTGCCCTGCCGCGACCCGGCGGCAAGACCTCGAAGCCGGCCTGTTGCATCAGATCGATGACGTCTATCAGGAAGAATGTCTCTGCGAGCTTGCCATCCTCGAGCCGGCAGAATTCTCCCCAGCGCACGTTGACCTGTCTGCCGGTGGCGGGAATCGAAAGATAGTCCTTCGAGAAGGTCGCGCTCAATACACCCGTTCCCGTTACCCACATTTTCCCGTCGTTCGCGCCGTCATTACGTCCGTTCGACCGACCGCCGAAGTAAAGCCAGGTCTTGCGTTCGAGATCGGGAAACGATTCGAGCAACGGCGCCCAGAATCCCTTGACGAAGCCCTCCGGACCATCGAGGTGGCCCAGCGGATCGAAACCCCGCCAGCAATGCTGCTCCGCCATATACTGTCTGCAGACGTCCATGCTGCCAGCCGACTTCGCTCTTGCCAGCGCATCCCAGTATGCCCGGACGACTCGCTTGTTCTTTTGATTGACCGGGTCGGTCATTTTGATTCGATCCTCAAGCTCTTCGACGCCTTCGTCTCGAGTCTGTCCCGGTGGCCGCCCGATTTGCCCGTATCCAGTCCATGCACTCGGGATCATGGCCCATGACAACGTTGGCACCCCGCACCGCGCGCATCAGCTCGGCGTGCAGCGGGTTGGCGATCGCCGACGTCATGCCGCTGCCTATCGCCATCGAAATGAACGCCGCATTCAGGCCATTGCGGTCGGGCAAGCCGAAGCTGAGATTCGAGGCGCCGCACGTTGTATTGACCCGCAGTTCCTCGCGCAGCCGTTTGACGAGTTGCATGACCTGACGGCCTGCCGAGTTTACCGCGCCGACCGGCATCACGAGCGGATCGACCACGATCTTACTGGCGGGAATTCCAAAATCGGCGGCGCGCTCGACGATCTTTTTCGCAACATTGAAGCGCACGTCGACATCCTCGGATATCCCGGAGTCGTCATTGGATATTGCGACGACCGCACAATCGTATTTCCTGACGAGTGGCAGCACACGCTCCAGCCGCTCTTCCTCGCCAGTGACAGAATTGAGCAAAGCGCAACCATCATAGGCTTCAAGGCCTGCCTCGAGGGCCGCCACGATGGACGAATCGATACATAACGGCACATCGGTAATGGACTGCAGCAGACGAATGCATTCAGCCAGAATGCGTGGTTCATCGGCCATTGCAATGCCTGCGTTGACGTCGAGTATGCGAGCACCGGCTGCAATTTGTGCCAATGCATCGGCCCGCACGCGACTGTAGTCGCCGTTTTTCATTTCTTCGGCAAGCAGTTTTCGTCCGGTAGGATTGATGCGTTCACCGATAACCACAAACGGGCGATCGAAACCGATCACGACTTCGCTGTTGGCTGAACTGATAACCGTATTCGTCACATCAACTTTCCTGGGTCGCCTCGGCCTGTGCGGCGCCACGCTCTGTTTGAGCCACCGAATCCTCGCAGCGGGCCCCTGGCGCATTGTCCACGGGACGTACTTCGAATGCAATACTATGAGATTGTTTCCCAAGTATAGGTAAAAACCGAAACTATAACTCGTTGTTTTATAAATTATCCTGGATTGACTTCGCAGTCAGTCCGGCTATAATCAGGCGACACTATCGACACGAGTCGAGACGATACCCGACGGCGAGAATCTCGGGAGACCTGCGAATGACAATCAACGACGATCTTTATGACGCAATCGTTTTTGGCGAGCGAGAACGCGTGGTCGATCTCGTACAGCAGGCTGTCGACAACGGCGACAATGTTGGCGAACTCCTCAATGAAACCATGATCCCCGCGCTTCGGGAGGTCGGCGACCAGTTCTCGAGAGGCGAGGTGTTCGTTCCCGAGATGTTGGTGTCAGCGCGCGCGATGCAGGCAGGCGTCGATATCATCGAACCGCTGCTGGTGGAATCAGGCCACGAGCCGGTGGCGAGAGTCTGCATTGGATCGGTGAAAGGCGACCTGCATGATATTGGCAAGAATCTCGTGGTCATGATGTTGAAGGGATCGGGCTTCGAAGTCGATGACCTGGGGGTCGATTGCCGCATCGAGACATTTGAGGCCGCGGTCAACAAAGGCGCCAAAGTGCTGTGCCTCAGTGCATTACTCAGCACAACGAGGGATGAAATGCGTCCGGTAGTGGAGCACTTCAAAGACCGTGATGATGTCAAAATCGTTGTTGGTGGTGCCGTAATCACGCAGGAATTTGCCGACGCCATCGGTGCTGACGGATTCGGTTTCGATGCGTCGGATGCCGTTCGTGCCGTTCGCGAAAGCCTTGGCCTTGACGCCGTTCCCGCCTGAGAACCATGGCGACGTAGATGATCATGACAACCGCTGCCGCCAACCAGGGTTTTGCCAGCGGGCTTGACACCATCCTCGATTCCGCCTCCGTACCCGAACGCATTCTCTCGGGATTCCAGTTCGTCGAGGGTCCCGCCTGGCATCGGGAAAGCAAGTTCCTGATCTTCAGTGATATCACGGGCAACGCGATGTACTGCTGGCATGAAGGTGGCGGCCTCGAGAATTTTCGCCAGCCCAGCCACATGGCTAATGGCAATACCTGGGACCGGCAGGGTCGGCTGCTGAGTTGCGAACATGCGACCAGCCGTGTGAGCCGCAGCGATCTGAACGGCGACTACGAAGTGCTCGTGTCGCATTACCAGGACCTCGAACTGAATAGTCCCAATGACATTGTCGTGCGCCGCGATGGCAGCATCTATTTTACGGACCCGAATTCCGGCCGGGGGCAACGCTACGGTGTAGCCCGGCCGCAGCAGCTCGGCTTCCAGGGCGTCTTCCGTTTTGATCCGGTCACCGCTGAACTGACTTTACTGGTCGATGATTTTGCTAAACCAAACGGACTGTGTTTTTCGATCGATGAGTCCGCGCTATTCGTCAATGACACGGACAAACAACACATTCGGGTCTTCGATGTGACTCGGAACGGCGAACTCGAGAACGGGCGCACCTGGGCTGAAACAGCCGGCACGCGGCCAGGCGTTGCCGATGGAATGAAGATAGACAGCGCAGGTAACCTGTATTGCTGCGGCTCCGGCGGCATTCATGTGTTCGACGACAGCGGCGCGCGCATGGGTATCATCCGCGTACCGGAGCTGGCTGCCAACTTCACCTGGGGTGGCGACGACCTGACTGACCTGTACATCACCGCCACGCACTCGATCTACCGGCTGCGAATGAAGCTACCCGGGCACGACCCCTTGCAGCCGCAGCCGGGACCTGTGTGAGACAGGCGCGTCACCGAGTCAATCATGTCCGACCATCCGATCAACGTAGCAGCCAGCACCCTGATGCGATTCTTGGCAGAGATTTTCGAAAAGGCCGGCTGCCCGGAATCGGATGCCGCGGTCATTGCGGATTGTATGGTGCAGACCAATCTCTGGGGTATCGATTCGCACGGCGTCATACGGACAGCGAAATACCTGGATCGGATTCGGTCGGGCGGCATGAACGCGACGCCAAAGATCCGCACACTGCAGGCCGGAGCCGGACTCGAGGTGCTCGATGCCGACAACGGCTCTGGCTACGTAGCCGGCAAAGCCGCCATGGCACGGGCGATAGAGATCGCCGCTCGACAAAACATCGCTGCTGTGGGCGTCATTAACAGCAATCATTGCGGTGCCACGTCACTGTACGCACACATGGCGCTCGAGCACGACATGATTGGCATCGCAATGTCGAACGTCGCACCCAATATGGTCATGACCGGCGGCAGCCGTGCGATCACGGGCAACAACCCGATCGCAGTAGCCGTCCCCTCTTTCGGCGACTTTCCTTTTGTTCTCGACATCTCCATGTCCGCAGTTGCCGGCGGAAAATTGCTGGTGGCCGCCAGGAACGGCGAGAAAATACCGCTGGGCTGGGCCACCGATAACGAAGGCCGGCCAACCACGGATCCAAGAGCCGGGTTTGACGGATTCCTGCTGCCGCTGGGCGGCCACAAGGGCTTCGGCCTGTCACTGCTGGTCGATATCCTCTGTGGCGTAATCACGGGCGGCAGTTTCCAGCACCAGCTGAAGAGCATGTACCGCTATCCCAACGAGCCGAGTAATACGGCTCACTTGATGATCGTGATCAACCCGCTGGTGCTGATAGATAAAGAGCAACTCAAAGAGCGCATGAGCGATTTCGTCAAAACGATCAAGACGTCACCCATGTGTGATCCCGATGCCGAAATGTTGCTGCCCGGTGAGCTCGAGCATCGCAGGGAGCAACAGCGCCGCGACGAGGGTATTCCGCTCCCGGCCGCCCTGTTCGCCGAACTGGAGGCGATCGGCAAAGAACTGAACCTGGACTCGGCGTTGGCTGCGATTTCTCACTGAGTAAGTGGCATAGCGTTGTAGCGCGTACAAGCGAATCAAATGGAGGAATGAACATGACTGGCAAAGAAAGATCATCGGTGTGGTTTCATGAAGTGGCAGCACCTGATGTAGTCGACTATGCAAAAAACGTTTGCGACGTCGCAATCCTGCCGCTCGGTGCAATCGAGCAACATGGGCCGCATTGCCCGTGCGCCAGTGACGCGCTAAACGCGATTGGCATGAGCGAACTGATCGCCAAGAAATCCGGCGCAACGGTTTTACCGTGCCCGATGTACGGCTCACACCCCTACCATCACTGGGGCGTCGAAGGGACAATTCCGCTTCGTTTCGAAACGCACATTGCATTGATCGAAGACATCATTCGCGGCGCAACCGTCGCCGGTTTCAACAAGTTCATCATCTTGTCTGCCCACGGTCAGGTGTCTTCGACAATTGTTGCTGTGCACAAGCTCGGCATCGAAGGTAACTTCGTGTTGTCATTGCACTGGTATGACTTCCTGCGCGACAACACAGAAATCCTGGATGACCCGATGTGGCACGCCGATGAGGCTGAAACCTCTGTGGCGCTGTATCTCTATCCGCAGTTCGTCGACATGAGCAAGGCGGCACCGGGCTCGAGTACCGGACTGATCGATCCCAAGTGGAAAATCGCGCCGGGCATGATGCCGAAGCCGGGCCAGATGTATCACTTCGAAGGCACTTTCGCCAAGCCCGAGAAACTTGAGATGCTCGAGGGTGGCAACGGTGTTGTCGGTGATCCGAGCAAAGCAACGCTCGAAAAAGGTGAGATCATCGTCACGCGTCTTGTCGATCATGTTAGCCGGCTGATCACGGAAATCATGGAACAGTATCCGGTCGGTACGCGCCCGCAAACGGCCTGACTCGGAGCAAGTCGATGACGAACCAGTTGATGGCGAAACCGAAAGTCGCGTTGATGACTTTCGGCGATGAACGCGACTACATGTGGGAGGGCTACTTCGCAGCGCTCACCGAACCGCGTCACGAGGAAGCCGTCGCCTATCTGCGCAGCCTGCCACTGCAGGTCATCGCTTTCGAGGAGGTTGCGCGATCAAAGCAAATTGTCGACCGCCAGGTAAAGGAACTGCAGGCGGCGGGTGCGGAGGCCCTGTTTGTGCACCTGCCCTGTTGGGCTACGCCGAATATTGTGGTTCGTGCTGTCCAGAGCCTCGAGTTACCGACGGTCACGGTGACCGGTAAGAGTCCAGCGACGCATGGCATGGTGGGGATGTTCGGCACGGCCGGGACGCTGTCTCAGCTTGGCATTGCCCACATCAGGATACGCGATGATTTCGGCGAGGCCGTATTCGAGGAGAAGATGTTGCCGTACTTTCGTGCAGCATCAGCCAGGGCGCGACTGCGCGGCCGGGTCATGGGGCTGTTCGGCGGCCGATCGTTGGGCATTGATACCGGCACATTCGATCCAATGCAGTGGCGCTCCCAGTTCGGCGTGGACGTCGATCACATTGACCAGCTCGAGATCGTGCGCCGCGCAGAGCTAATCGCTGCCGACCGCGTCGATGTCACCATGAGGTGGATGTCAGAGAAGTTTGCATCCATTGCTTTCGATGACGAAAAACTGACCGAAGAAAAGCTGAAGTTCCAGATCCGTTGTTATCTCGCCAACAAGGATATCAACGAGGAGAAAGGCCTCGACTTCATTTCGGTCAAATGCATGACCGAACTGTCCGATCACTATGTGCCACAGTGCATTTCTGCAGCGCTTATGCCCGGCCCATACGATGGCGAGGGCGACAAGCAACCGTGTTCCATGTCGTGTGAGGCGGATGGGGATGGTGCGCTCAGCATGGAAATTCTCAAGCAAGTATCCGGCGGCAGCCCGACCCTGTTCGCCGATGTCAGCCACATGGATACGGACAAGAAGATTCTGTACCTGCCGAATTGCGGCGGCATGTGCTCATGGTTCGCCGGCCGTGCGGATGACGCCGACGCAAATCTGCGGCATATCGAACTGCGACCCTCGGTCCGTCCCGGTGGGGGGGCCATCACGTATTTCACGGCGGCGCCGGGGCCAATCACGCTGGCACGTTTGTACCGTGTCGCCGGGAAATATCGAATGGCCATCATTCCGGGTGAGGTGGTCGAGCTCACGGATGAGGACAAAGCGTTATTCGTACAGGCTCGGGGCAAACATCAGTTACCGACTGCTTTTGTACAGGTCGAAACTAACCTGGATCGATTTGTCGACGAGTTCGGCTCTAACCACATTTCCGGCGTTGCCGGCACCTGGGTACGCGAACTGGTGTCCTTGTGCGGGATGTTAAAGGTCGAACCCGTCGTCATGGACGAGAACTTCTAACACATTGATATGAGGCGATAGAGCAATGATGACGCCAAGAGAGTGCTTCCACGTTGCAATGAATCACGAGCAACCTGACCGTCTGCTGCTCGACATGGGGAAACACATCGGTTCGATTCATCGTCGCGCCTACGTCAAGCTGAAGGAGTATCTCGGCGACGACAGCATGGTCAATGAAAATCTGATTCTTGACCGCATGGCACAAACGGTCGTGCCCGACGAATCGCTGCTGCAGCGATTCGATATCGATTTCCGCTGGGTCGTCCCGAACTGGGTTCAGGTCACCGAACGCGACGACATGCCGGGCTACATCGACATGTGGGGCGTACCGTATAAGGCCGCCGGAGACTGGGACCATTGCGTAGTAGACGGCGCACCGATGCGCCAGGCCACCGTCGAGAGTATCGATAGCTATCAATGGCCGGATACGAATGACCCGGGGCAATTCACGGGTCTGCGCGAACGGGCGAAGTATCTTTACGAAAACACCGACTACGTGATCGGCGCTGATGCCATCAAAGCAGGCATATTACAAAATTCGTTGCAGATGCGCGGCTATGATCAGTTCTTCATGGACCTGGTTATCGACAAGGAATTTGCCGAAGCATTGATGGACCGCATCCTGAAAGCGCTCAAGGAGATGTGGAGCCGCTATCTGGCAGAAGTCGGCCCATACGTGCAACTCGTCTACGTAACCGACGATCTGGGCTCACAAAGTTCGTTACTGATCTCCCCAAAACTGTTCCGGGAGATGCTTAAACCCAGAATGAAGGAGCTGCACGATCACATCAAGAATCACGCCGACGTGAAGGTCATGCTGCACACTGACGGCGCCGTGCTGCCGCTCGTCGATGATTTCACGGAAATTAACGTCGATATTCTCAATCCGGTACAGACTTCGGTCAACGGACTCGAAGACACCTACTCATTGAAAGAGTCGTTCGGCGATCGCCTGTCTTTTCATGGCGCAATGGATGTGCAACAAATGTTGCCGAATGCCAGCACCAGCGAACTGCGCCAGGAGATCGCGAGGCGCATATACGACCTGGGTCGCAACGGCGGTTACATACTCGCGCCTTGTCACAACATCGGTCATGACATCCCACCGGAAAATGTTGTTACCTTGTTCGAAACAGCGCGGGAGTTCGGCCGTAATCCGGCCGCACTGCGTGACATGGTCGCCAACGTGCCATCTTTCTTCGCGCAGCACGGCTAGCCATGACGTTGCCAGGTACAAGATGAACCTCGTAAAGCAAAAACTGCAGCAGGGCAAAAGGACGGTTGGAGGCTTTCTGCAGACATTGAGCCCGGTGGCAGCGGAGATCATGAGCCAGTCAGGATTCGACTGGTTGATCGTTGATCTTGAGCATGCACCTGGCGATTTTGCGAATCTCCAGTCGCAATTGCAGGCGATGAACGGTTCTGCCGTCGTACCGTTTGCGCGTGCGCCATGGAATGACGAGGTTGCGATCAAACGCATACTCGATACCGGTGTGCTCGGAATCCTGATTCCGTACGTCAATACGCGTGCTGAAGCAGAAGCCGCAGTCGCCGCCTGCAAGTATCCACCTGAAGGCGTCCGCGGCGTGGCCGGCAGCCCGCGCGCTGCCGGGTATACCCGTAATGCCATGAGTTATCTCCATTCAGCTAACGCCGAGATTATCGTGATGATCGCCGTTGAAACGGCTGAGGCCGTCGATCATCTCGATGAGATTCTGAGCGTTGCAGGGCTTGATGGCATCTTCATTGGCCCAATGGATCTCGCCAGCAGCATGGGACACCTTGGCAATCCGGCGCATCCTGAGGCACTGGAACAAATCGCGATCATCGAGAACAAGGTCCTGGCCTCGGACAAGTTCCTGGGCACTGTGGCGACGACTGCGGATAAAGCGAAAGCCTGTTTCGACAGAGGTTATCAGTGGCTCATCGTGATGCAGGATGGCGCGGCGTTGCGCGATGCCGGTGACAACGCAGTTGCGGCATTCCGTAACGCTTATGGTGAGGTCCCATGATGAAGTTAAAAGACAAAGTCGCAATAATCGCCGGCGGCACAAAGGGAATCGGCCTTGGAATCGCGCTGGAATTCATTCGCGACGGCGCAAAAGTCGTTGTTGGCGGCAGCACCGATGCAAATGGCAAGGCAGCAGTTGCGGCAATCGAGGCTGCCGGCGGCGATGGCATGTTCGTCAAGTGCGATGTTGCCAGTCTGACCGATCTGGACAATATCGTCGCAAAGACCGTTGAACGCTTCGGTCGACTCGACATCTATGTCGCGAGCGCCGGCATCAACGATGCCAACAAAACCCATTATCTCGACATCTCGCCTGAACAATACGACCGCATTATGGCCGTGAACCTCAGAGGCATGTTTTTTGGTGGACAAAGAGCCGCGCAGCAAATGGTCGCTCAGGGTGACGGTGGGGTAATCATCAACATGTCCTCCGTCAACGCTCATCTCGCGCTGGATTCTCAGGCTGTTTACACAACGTCCAAAGGAGGCATCCAACAGTTGACTAAAGTACAGGCGGTCGCGCTTGCCCCTTACAACATCAAGGTGAACGCAATGGCACCAGGCCCGATCGATACGGACCTCATGCGCAGGGTTGCTTCCGACAAGAAGCTAATGGACACGATAATCTCCCGTACGCCGCAAGGCCGCATCGGCAGCGTAAAGGAATGCGGACGCCTCGCGGTCTTCCTTGCCAGTGAAGACTCTGATTTTATTTTTGGCCAGTCGATCTACATCGATGGCGGTCGTGGTTTTCAGGCCTTTCCGACGCCAGGGTACAGTACCGTGACGGACGAAGATTACGAACGCTTGCTGGGCTTATGAACCGAGGCCCGCGCGACGCGCCTTGTCATCAAGCCAGCCGGCTGACGTCACGAATCCGCCAAAGCTGAACAAATGCACTCCGGTCAGATTGCCTGACCCTTGCGCCGCAGTCCGGCGCGCAAGAATCTCAAATTGCTTGTCGGGACTGGAATGCGTCGCGAGCTTCAGTGCGTCCAGGCCAAGTTTGTTGGCGGCCCGCAAAGATGTGCCGACGCCGCAGATCTTTGCAAAGCGTAACAGCTGTGTTGGGCTGGTCGGCCCTGCCAGTCCGGCAAAAACCGGCACTGCCGGTGCAATATCGGCGAGATCGCGGCAGTACTCTGCAACCCGTTCGGGTGAAAAGGAAAACTGCGTGACGACATTGAGGCCGAGACCCTGATCCGCGGCCAGCGATACCTTGGCTTCCAGGTCGGCGCACAGAACTCCGGAGGGAATCTGCGGGTGGCCGTCAGGATAACCCGCGACGTCGACCTCACGAATTCCGGCTTCGACCAGGATGCCACTTGCGATCACTGCTGCAGCATCCGCAAACGGTCCCGCCGAAGCCGCGTCGTCGCCACCGATAACCAGCACTCGGCTGACGCCGTAGGAGTTCGTGGCCAGCTGCAAGAACTCACGCAGCTGCTGCGCCGAGGTAAGTTGCCGGGCAACGACGTGTGGAATTGGCTTCAGCCCGTATTGACGTAGCAGCGCAATTTGCACGAGCTTATCCGTCAGCGTCTGCCGCGGCATCTTGGGGACATAGACAGACATGCCAGACGGCAGAATCGCCGCTCCTTCGCGAATCGCGGCTTCGCCGTTGGTACTGAGCTCGATCGAGCTGTTACACAGCAGGTCGACGATCGCCTGCGCCTGTTCGTCGGCGAGTTCAGAGCGGTCCGCCGCCGAGACGGACCCGAACTGAATATTGGACATTGAATCAAACACTTATATTCGACCCCGCGTGTGGCGTCAGCGCCTGTCAGCAAAGCTCCAAGTTGAGTTGATACTAATCAGAATGTACTTCGAATGCAATCTTTTATGGGTTTTATATGATTGAATTAACTAAGTATTTTCACCTATCAATGAACATTATTTAACTTTTTTCTGCATTCGAAGTATAACTGAATCGGGTACAAAATCCGGGATCTGTAGGGTGCTATCGATATTGTCGATATACTCGACGGCCAACTCAGGAGATCACTCATGCGGCGGGGAAGAAAGGCGCGCCTGGAGAAGCCGCCGGAGCAGTCGGCGGTTGCGCCCGGGCTGACGGGCGGCAGGTTCAAGCCTCTGACGGAGGCTGAAATTCAGAACATTCATCACACGATTCTCGATGTCCTCGAGAACATCGGCATGGCCGACCCCATTCCAATCGTGCAGGAACAGGCGTTACGGAAAGGCTGCACGATAGACGATCACGGCCGGCTGTGTTTTCCGCGGGCGCTGGTCGAGGACATGATCGCCGATGCCGCGAAAGAACTTACATTCTATGGGCAGGATCCGCGCTTTGATCTGGATCTTCGCGACCAGCGTGTCCACACCTACGGCGGTGGGGAAGCTGTGACCATACTCGATATGGGTGCTTCTACCTACCGCCCTTCCACGCTCATGGACGTTTACGATGCTGCCCGGCTGGTCGACAGGCTCGACAACATCCACGCGTTTTCCCGACTGATGGTTGCAACCGACATGCAAGGCCGTCTGGCCTGCGATATCAACACGGCGTACGTGAGTGCCGCCGGCACGGCAAAACACACGGCGCTGACATTCGGCGATGCGAAGAACGTCGAGCCGACGCTCGAAATGCTGTACATGATAGCGGGAGGCAAAGACAAATTTCATGAGCGGCCGTTCTGTCATGGTGGCGGTTGCCCGGTTATCTCGCCGCTGCGCTACGGTGCGGACAATTCCGAGGTGTGTGTCGAGTCGGTCAAGTTCGGCGCTCCGGTCTGGATCGTTGTGGCTCCGCAAGCCGGCGCGACAGCTCCGGCTGCGCTGGCCGGAGCCGTCGTGCAGGTGATGGCCGAAGCGATTGCAAGTCTCCTGATGATCAACTTCGTCGCACCCGGATACCCGGTTATCGTGGGGCCCTGGCCGTTTGTTTCGGATCTGCGCACCGGCAGTTTCACCGGCGGCGGCGGCGAGGAAGCGCTGGTCAGCGCGGCCGCGGCGCAGATGACCAATCATTATGGTCTCGTGAGTTCCGTGGGTGCCGGCATGACCGATTCCAAGTTACCGGACAATCAGGCCGGCTATGAAAAAGCGATCGCCGTCGCGCTCGCGGCGCTTGCCGGTTGCAATAATATCTCGGAATCTGCGGGCATGATGGGTAGCCTGATGGGTTTGTCGTTCGAGTCGCTCGTCATCGACAACGACATGCTGGGAACCGTGCTTCGAACTGTACGCGGCATCGAGGTGAACGAAGAAACCCTTTCATATGCCGAGATCGAAAATGCTGTGCGTGGCGAGGGACACTTCCTGAGGCAGAAGCAGACGCTAAGCCTGATGCGCAGCGAATACGATTACCCGAAACTGGCTGATCGTCTGACACCGAATGTGTGGGAAGAAGCCGGTTCACTCGACATTCGCGAGCAGGCGGCCATGCGGGTCAACGAGATCCTGTCGACGCATTATCCGACTTACATTGATCCGGCTGTTGACAATAAAATCCGTGATCGATTCAAAATTAAAATTCCGCCAGAGCATATGCAACCAGGCAGCGGGCGCTGGTAATAGCTTTCAACCAACCATGGAACTTGTCTATGTCGCAGGATGATACTCAGAACGACGATATCGTTCTCTCCGAACTTACCGATGATGAACTAACCGAGCAAATGCACGACGATCTCTACGACGGCCTCGCCGACGAGATCGCCGAGGGTACGCAAATACTGCTCGATCGCGGCTGGGATGCCAAGAAGGTGCTGGACGAAGCATTGGTCGCCGGTATGAATATCGTGGGGGAGGATTTCCGCGACGGTATCCTGTTCGTACCTGAAGTGCTGCTGGCCGCGAATGCGATGAAAGCCGGCATGGCGATTCTGAAGCCGATACTTTCAGAAACGGGCGCCGAGCCTGTTGGCAAGCTCGTCATAGGAACCGTGAAAGGCGACATTCACGACATTGGTAAGAACCTCGTCGGCATGATGATGGAAGGCGCCGGCTTTGAAGTGGTCGATCTGGGGATCAATACGGATGCCGACACGTATATCGCAGCCCTGAAGGAGCATCGTCCGAACATATTGGGCATGTCGGCACTGCTGACCACGACGATGCCATACATGAAAGTCGTTATTGACGCGCTGAAGGAACAGGGACTGCGGGACGACTACATCGTGATGGTGGGCGGCGCACCGCTGAACGAGGAATTTCGTAAGGCAGTCGGAGCCGATGCCTACTGTCGGGACGCTGCAACTGCCGTACAGGTCGCCAAACAGCTGATCGCGGAGCAGCGAGCGTCCTGATGCTGTCGATGACCGAGCAGGAGATCCTCGCGCACACCGTGCACGAGGCCTATATGGAGATATTCCCGACACCCACCATCGAAGCGAAGCTCGATGTGCTCGAGCCGGGTTCGTATGTCGCCGTCACGTGCTCACCATCGAAGGGCGTCGATGTAACGCTGGATATGTCGGAGAGGCTGGCGAATCGGGGTTTCAAAGTGGTGCCGCACATTGCCGCAAAGATGGTCAGAGACGAGGCACATCTGAAGGAAATACTGAGGCACCTTGATGATTTGCCGATCATCAGCATCTTCGTACCGGGCGGCGATGCGGAGAAACCGGTCGGCCAGTACACGTGTGCGCTCGACCTGTTGCAGGCCATCTCGGAGTCTGATCACAAATTTACCGAAATCGGAGTCGCAGCGCATCCCGAAGGCCACCCATCGGTCGATAACGAGGTGATGCTGGAGCATCTTCTAAGAAAACAGAGTTTTTCGAATTACATGGTTACGCAGATGTGCTTTGACGCGCATCTGATCGGCGATTGGCTGCGAGAGATGCGAAGTGCCGGCGTCACATTACCCGCCTGGATCGGCTTGCCGGGTGTATCGGATCGCAGCACCTTGCTCAAGACATCGTTACGCATCGGCGTTGGCAACTCGCTGCGCTATCTTCGAAGCAACAGCAAAATTGCGGCCCGGCTCATGATGTCAAAATCATACCGGCCGGACGAGTTACTGGCGGGCCTGGCACCCTTTATCGCCGACCCGCTCTATAACATCGCGGGCCACCATATCTACTGCTTCAACGAGGTCGCGCGCAGCGAAGAATGGCGGCACGAATTCCTGGAGTCCTTGCATGGCGCGACGTAGCCATCGCAAGAAGCGCATCGCGAATGCAATCCGCCAGCTGCCATGGCGACGTGTTACCAACCCCTATGCCCCGGTCGAGATTCTGAGCGCCGATCAGATCGAGACCATCCTGCAGACCTCAATGGACGTGCTTGCCTCACAGGGCATGCGATTCCTGGAACCGCGCAGCCGCGACATGCTGCGCAAAGCCGGCGCCGATGTCGACGAAGCGGAGAAGATCGTGCGATTTGATCCGGCTCTTATCAAAGAGAAGCTTGCGTTGGCGCCCGCAGAGTTCGGGTTGCGAGCCCGAAATCCGGAGCACGACCTCAAAGTCGGCGCACACAACATTATCTTCGGGTCGGTAGGCGGCCCGGCCTTCTGCAGTGATCTCGATAAGGGTCGCCGTCCCGGCAGTTACGACGAAATGTGCGACTACCTGCGGATCGTTCAGAGCCTCAACATCATCCACCAGGAAGGTGGCGGCGCGTTCGAGGCCATGGACCTGCCGGCCGAAACTCGCCACCTCGATTTGTACCTCGCGCAAATTCGTCTGCTCGACAAGAATTGCCAGTCTTATGCGCTCGGTCGGGAACGAACCGTCGATTCGATCGAGATGGCCTGCATCGCCCTCGGTGTCGACCGTAGCGAATTAAGTAAGCGGCCGGCCCTGCTCGCCATCATCAACACAAATTCGCCGATGCAACTGGATGTTCCGATGACCGAGGCGGTCATCGAGTTGGCCGGTGCCGGCCAGGTGTGTTGCATCACGCCATTCACGCTTGCCGGTTCAATGAGCCCGGTCACGCTGGCAGGTACGCTAATGCAACAGACCGCAGAGGTTCTCGCCGTCGCGACGCTTGCGCAGGTGGTCCATCCCGGCGCGCCGATCATGTACGGCAGCTTCGCGTCGAACGTGGATATGCAGAGCGGCGCCCCTGCGCTTGGCACGCCCGAGTACACCAAAGCCGCGCAAGCAAGCGGCCAGATTGCCCGGCGACTCGGGCTGCCGTTCCGCTCCAGCAATACAACTGTCTCGAACTGCGTTGACGCGCAGGCAGCCTTTGAAAGTCAGATGTCACTTTGGGGTTCGGTGATGGGTCATGCGAACCTGGTCAATCATGCGGCCGGGTGGCTCGAGGGCGGGCTCACCGCTTCGTTCGAGAAACTGATCATCGACGCGGAGATGTTGCAGATGATGGCGGAGTACCTGCGGCCGATAGACGTCGGCGACGACGAACTCGCTGTGGACGCCATTGCCGAGGTCGGGCCCGGTGGACATCACTTCGGCACCAGCCACACGCTCGAGCGCTACGAGTCGGCATTCTACACGCCGATATTATCGAACCGGCAGAATTACGAGTCATGGCAGGAATCCGGCAGCCTCGATATCAGCGTTCGTGCGAACGCCATCTGGAAACAGTTGCTCAATGAGTACGAACAACCACCTCTCGATGTTGCGATAGACGATGCGCTCATAGACTATGTTGCGAAGCGCAAGCAAGCCCTGCTGCCCCAGGCCTGATCAAAACCCGAGTAGCGACTATGCGACCGACTTTAAACGTCCTTTCAGAGGATCTCATCAGCAAAGTACTTGGTGAGGCCAAGCGCATCATGGCCGAAACCGGCATGGAAATTCGCGGCGAAAACATGCGCCAACGGATGCTCGACCATGGCCTCAAGACCGATGCCAGCGGCAAGCGCATCTTGTTTCCCGCGGATGTCGTCGATGCCGCAATTGCGAGCACGCCGAAATCCTTCACACTTTACAATCGCGATGGCGAAGCGCATGCCGAGATTGGCGGTTACAACGTTCACTACGTGCCCGGATCGAGCGGCCTGAAGATACAGGATCACCGCACGGGCGAGACGCGGCTGTCCAATTCGACGGATTTCATCGAATATGCACGACTCTGCGACGGCCTCGAACACATCGCTTATCTGGCGACCGCATTCTCAACCAACGAAGACATCGAGTCGCAGGTCTCCGATGCGTGGCGGCTGTACATGACGCTGACCACGTCGAAAAAACCGGTCGTCACGGGCGCATTCTCGGAACATGGCGTGCCGCGAATGGTCGAGATGCAACAGCTGTTTCGCAGCGACCGTGCGGAATTGATCGAAAAGCCGATGTCGATTTTTACGATTACAGCGACCGGCAACTTTCGTTACGGCGAAGATTCCTGTCAGAACATGCTCGACTGCGTCGAGGCCGGTATTCCGATAGAAATCGTTCCGGTTACGCTGATGGGACTGATCGCGCCGGTCACGCTGGTTGGTGCACTGGTATTCCACTGCGTCGATGTCCTGACCGGTCTTACAATGGCTCAGATAATACGGCCGGGGACGCCTGTGATATTCGGCGGAGCGCCGGCGACATTTCATATGAAGGCGGCGAGTTCGCCGATGGCGGCGATCGAAGCGCAGCACCTGAACGTTGCCTATGTCGCCGTTGCCAAGTCGCTCGATTTGCCGACGCAAGCCTATATGGCGCTGAGCGACGGCAAATTCCTCGATGCACAGGGAGGCGGTGAGACGTTCAGCAGCGCGTTATTGGCGGCGCTTGCCGGAGTCAATTCGGTATCCGGCCCCGGCATGCTCGATTTCGTGCTTACGTTCAGCCTGCCGAAGCTCGTTTTCGACAACGAGGTTTGTGGTCAGTGCCTGCATTTCGTTAAGGAATTGCGACCGCTCGATGACCTGCCCACTGACGATCTCGTGGCACAGCTGCTCCGTGAGGATCATCTGATCACGGCGCCGCACACACTGCAGCACTGGCCGCAGGAACTGTATCAAACGGACCCGGTGATCGATCGCGCCAACCGCGAGACCTGGGAAGAGACCGGCTCTTTGAGTCTGTCCGATCGCGCCTGCCAGCAGGTCGAGGAGCGGCTGGCCAATTACACACCGATCGCCACCGATCCTGCCGTTGACAGGGCACTGCGACATCTTGTGGTCGACGGCTTGCGACAACAGGCCGAGCTGCCGGAACTGCCGCCGAATCCGCAACCGCCAGCGCCGAAACGCAAGCCTGGCCGACGTGGTCGGCCAGGCCGCCGCCGCACACACTGAGGAATCAGGTGGCCTGCTGGCGACGCCGACGCCGGCGTCCCGACTCGCTGCGACCGGCGTTCAATCCGGGTGCCGGCTTTTGGACCTCGGCGAACAGCAGCGGAAACCCGTCGCGCTTATTGGGTATCGCCATGGCATCGACAAAGTATTCCTGAAACTTCGGCTCTACCGCTGTCTCGATTTTTTCAATGCCCCGCACCACGGTCTCGATTTCCCGTCGTGCCGCAACGTTAAGCAGCGCGATACGTGCACCGGTTCCTGCAGCATTACCCGCGGACTCGACTTTGCCAAGATCACAGTCTGGTATCAGGCCCAGAATCATCGCGTACCGGGGGTCGATATGGCTGCCGAATGCACCGGCCAACCGTATGCGATCGACCGCAGCGATGCCTGCGCGGTCGAACAATAACTTGACGCCCGCATAGAGCGCCGCTTTCGCAAGCTGAATTTGTCGGACGTCATTTTGCGTGACCGTGATGCGCTGCTGGCCCTCGTGCAGCAGAAAAGAAAACGTGCGGCCATCGGCAATCAATCGCGCACTGCGTTCAGCCATGGAACCGTCAACGACACCATCTTCGCTGAGGACGCCACTCAGGTACATTTCGGCGACGGCCTCGATAATGCCCGAGCCACAAATACCGGTAACGCCGAATGCCTCAATGGATGCTTCGAATCCCGGGTCGTCGGACCACAGCTCGGATCCAATGACACTGAATCGCACCTCGAGCGTCGCCGGATCGATGCGCACGCGTTCGATCGCGCCGGGCGCGGCGCGTTGGCCGCAACTGATCTGTGCCCCTTCAAAGGCCGGACCGGTCGGGCTCGAACAAGCCCAGAGTTGCTTGCGGTTGCCGAGCACGATTTCAGCGTTGGTGCCAACGTCAACGACGAGTGAAACCTCGTCAAGCAAGTGTGGCTCTTCAGCCAGTATCATCGCTGCCGCATCCGCACCGACGTGGCCGGCGATACAGGGCAGGACGTACACTCTGGCGCCTTTATTGATGCCGAGGTTCAGCTCCCGCGCAGTCAGGTTCAGCGCGGCATCTGTCGCCAGGGCAAATGGCGCGCTGCCCAGTTCGACAGGGCTAATGCCCAGGAACAGGTGGTGCATGATCGGGTTGCCGGCGACCGTAATTTCGACAATGTCGCCCGTTTCAACCTCGGCCTCTCGCGCAACGTCCTGAATCAATTCATTGACGCCGTTGCGGACCACGTCTGTGAGTTCATGCGCGCCATCAGGATGCATCATCACGTAAGACACGCGGCTCATCAGATCTTCGCCGAAACGAATTTGTGGATTCATGATGCCGCCGGTCGCGACGACATCACCGCTGGTCAGGTTGCACAGATGCGCAGCAATCGTGGTAGAGCCGATATCGATAGCGAGACCGTACCCGTCGCGTTTGAAACCTGGCCAGACAGCGGTGATACACGATTGATCGTGCACCGCCACAGTGACGCACCATTTGCCGCTTCGCAAAGCTCCCTGAATATCGGGGAGCATTGCCGAATCAACCTCGAGTTGCCGCAAGTCCCAGGCCGACTCGAGTGCTGAGAGCAGCCGCTGCAGGTCGCCGCCCGGCTCATGCAGGCTTGCCTCGGGCACTTCCACATAGTGAAGATGCACGCCGGTATCCAGCGTGATGTCACGATGTTCGGCGTGCTTGCGCACCACCTGCCGATGCATCTGGCTTTCCGGCGGCACGTCAATGACGAGGTCGCCCTGGATACGTGCCTGGCAGCTGAGCCTTCTGCCATCCGCGAGCGGCCTGTGCTTGCGACGCTCGCTGAAGCGGGATTCTACTTCACCGATCGGTGACAGATGTTCGGCTCGCGACAGCAGCGCGTGTTTCGGAAATTCGCCCTCGGCGCAGTTGACCTGGCAGCGACCACACAGGCCGCGACCACCACAGACCGAATCCACGTCGACACCGAGGCTGCGCGCTGCATCCAGCACCGGCGTGCCGAACGCAAAGCTGCCTCGTCGCCCCGATGGCGCGAAGACGACTTTCGCCTTCTTATTGCTCACGTGTCGCCCGGCGACGGCGGCGGCGCCCACCTCGACCACGCGCCTCACCAGCAGCACCGGGGTCGCGATACTTGCGAATCCAGTTGCGGCAGTCGGGATCATTGCCCATCAACACGTCCGCTCCCAGCACCGCCTGCATGACTTCGGCGTGCAGCGGACTCGTTATGGCTGACGTCATGCCGGCGGAGATTGCCATCGTCAGGAAGGCGCTGTTGATGCCATTCCGATTAGGCAGGCCGAAACTGACATTGGACGCACCGCAGGTTGTGTTGACCTTGAGCTCCTCACGCAGGCGGCGGACGATGCGCATGACTTGTTTGCCGGCGGAGTTGATCGCGCCGATCGGCATAACGAGCGGATCAACGACCACGTCCTCGCGCGGTATGCCGTGGTCGGCAGCTCGCTCGACGATCTTCTTCGCCACTTCGAAGCGCACATCCGGATCTTCGGAGATGCCGGTTTCATCGTTGGAGATGGCGACGACGGCGGCGCCATGTTTGGCGACCAAAGGCAGCACCACCTCCAGGCGTTCTTCCTCACCCGTGACCGAATTAACCAGTGCCTTGCCCTGATAGACCGACAGTCCCGACTCCAGCGCGGCGACGATCGACGAATCGATCGACAGGGGTACATCCGTCACCGACTGCACGAGCTTGATAGCTTCTGCCAGTATCGCCGGCTCATCAGCCAGCGGAATGCCGGCATTGACGTCGAGCATGTGGGCACCCGCTTCAACCTGCGCAATCGCATCCGCCTCGACACGGCTGTAATCGCCGTTTTTCATTTCTTCCGCGAGAATCTTGCGCCCTGTGGGGTTAATACGCTCGCCGATGATCACGAACGGTCGATCGAAACCGATGCGAACTTCCCTGCTTGCCGAACTCAGTAGTGTTTCTGTCATCCGTGTCTTCTCCAATTTGGCGTTCGAGGGGTATACGACATTATCAATCGTTCATTCGACACTTGCTGATCCGTGCGCGCGGATCAATTCCAACAGGCGTTCGTCAGAATACTTTGCCTCCAGACGAGCCACTTCCCGTTCCGCAATCTGGCGCAGTTCGTCGCTGGACTCCAGGGTCGATGCATCGCGCCGCCACTCTGACATGTATGCATCGCTGCTACCCTTGCCGGCGCGCATCGCGGCACGATCGATGGCTTCGTGAAACCGCTGGCTCAACACGGCTTTTTCGCGAGTCCGGCCACGCTGCACGATGACCTGCGCCGGAATATCGCGCCAAGATATCAGAATAAGTTTCACCATCAGTTTTTCTCTAGAACGAAATCATGCAGTCCCGACTCGAGCCCGCCGAACCCGCAATGAACATGTTCGAAATCCAACGCCAGCCGTTTCGCGGCATTTTGTGCGGCGGCAAGCAAACTCGCATCTTCGCTCTGTGACAGGTAAACGAGACGACGATAATTGCCAAAATAAGCGTCGCGTAAATGCGGATGCTTGTCGAGTTTCAACGGTTTGATGACGAAACGCTCGAAATGCTTCGCCAGAAAATCAGTGAGGTAAAACGTGCCGGGCTCAGCCGTCGCCAATGCGGCGAATCGCTGCGGACCAGCGAAAAATTCGTAACAGTGCGCACCCGGCAAGCGCTCGACGCCCTCCTCTTCAAGGACCCGGTCGATTCCACCGCCGGTGCCACAATCCGCGTAAGCCACGAATATCCGGTCATATTTCCCTTTAAATTTCCTGATCTTCTTGCGCAGCCTGTCGGGAATCAGTTCCGGCTGATTGTGCAGCCAGGCGTCCATGCACTTCAGGTGCATATGGTCCCACCCGCTCGATTGCTTTAGCGCATCGATTTCATGCGCTAGCGCACCGCAGGCAATGACGAGTATTGAGTCGCTCACGCCCGCAGTATGCCACCCGGAACGCTGGCTCACACGCCCTGTATAATGAACCGACTTTCATCATCGCGGTGATCCAGCCATGCAGGTTCACATTTCAATCCTGGCCTTCCTGTGTACTGCGCTACTTATGACACAGGCCTGCGCCGAACAAACACAAACATGCCCTCCCGGCGAAGGCGTTGCCTTGCAGGTATTGGGGTCCGGCGGGCCAATTGCCGATGACGGCCGCGCTTCCACGGCCTACTTGCTGTGGGTCGATGGCAAGTCCCGCGTGTTGATTGACGCCGGCGGCGGCAGTTTTCTGCGCTTCGGCGAGTCGCAAGCCGCTTTTTCCGATCTCGATTTTATCGGCCTCAGCCATTTTCATACGGATCATTCGGCTGACTTCCCGGCGCTGCTGAAATCCGGAGTATTCTCCGGTCGCGACCGGCCGCTTACCGTTGCCGGTCCAGGCGGCGGTCAGCGTTTTCCGGGATTGGACAAGTATCTGTCGAGCATGCTCGATAGCAGCGATGGTGCATATGCGTACCTGTCCGGTTACCTCGACGGGTCGGGTGGTCTGGCCCGAATCGATTCGATCGAAATCGCGGCGCAAGCCGCGTCGGATGAAAACCTGTTGGCAAAAACTTCGGACGATATCGCGATCTACGCAATGCATGTGCCGCACGGCATCGTTCCGGCACTCGCTTTTCGAGTTGAGGTTCGCGGCAAGTCGTTCGTGTTTTCGAGCGATCAAAACGCCAGCGATGATCGCTTCGCCGATTTCGCAAACGGGGCTACAGTGTTGATCATGCACATGCCGATCCCGGAGAACGCCGGAGAAGGCGCAAGACAACTGCACGCGGTACCCAGCAGGATCGCAGCGGTCGCTGCGGCGGCGGATGCCGAGAGCCTGTTACTCAGCCACTTCATGGCCAGAAGCCTGAGCAATTTCGAGCAGAATCTGGCGCTCGTTCGAAAGGCTTATGCGGGCGAATTGCTCGTTGCTGAAGATCTTTATTGCCACACTGCAGACTAGGTAGCGCTCATGAAACAGTTCAACACTTATGCTACAGAGGCCACGGAACTCTAGCCGGCTGCTTGAAGAACAGGAGGCGCATGGAGGTATCAAGCAAGTTACCTGATGTTGGCACGACCATATTCACGGTCATGAGCCAGCTGGCAACCGACACTGGCGCCATCAATCTGTCGCAGGGATTTCCCAGCTTTGATCCGCCAGCGGCGCTCACTGACAGAATCGCCTGGCACCTCAGGCACGGCGGTAATCAGTACGCGCCGATGTCCGGTATTGTGCAACTGCGTGAAGCGATCGCCGAAAAGACGGCGCGGCTGCAAGGCCGTGCCGTGCATTCAGATGACGAAGTCACGGTATGTACGGGCGCGACCGAAGGCCTTTTCAGCGCCATACAGGCGCTGGTTCGGCCAGGTGATGAGGTCATCGTGTTCGACCCGGCGTACGACTCCTACGAACCAGCGGTTACGCTGGCCGGCGGAATTACGCAGCATGTGCCGCTAACCATTGCGGATAACGACAGCGACTTTTGCATCGATTGGCAGCGCTTCGAGGACGCGATCAATGCAAGGACCCGGCTCGTGATCCTGAATTTTCCACACAATCCAACCGGTGCCATCTTATCGGCAGCCGACCTCGATCGATTGGCTGATGTCGTTCGCGATACGCCGGCTTACCTGCTATCGGACGAGGTATACGAACATATTGTGTTTGATGGCAAACGCCATCTGAGTCTGGCCGCTCACGATGAACTGTGGTCCCGCAGCATCGTCATCTGTTCCTTTGGCAAGACGTTTCATGCCACCGGATGGAAAATTGGCTACTGCCTCGCGCCGGCGAAACTGACAAGAGAATTTCGCAAGGTGCACCAGTTTACGACCTTTGCCGTGAGTACACCGATGCAACACGGACTGGCTGATTACTTGCAAAGCGAGCCTGCTTTTTACGAAACTTTGTCGGCTTTTTATCAACAAAAGCGCGATCTTTTCTGCTCATTGCTGGCGGATACCCGACTCAGCTTCGAGCCGTCCCGCAGCACTTTTTTTCAGATCGTGAATTACGCGACGGTCAGTGACGAGCGCGACGTCGATCTCGCCATACAATGGACGCGCGAAATCGGCGTAGCGTCGATCCCGATCTCTGTGTTCTGTAAACGGCCGTTTACCGGCACCCGCTTGCGCTTTTGCTTCGCGAAGGACGACGCAACACTGACGGAGGCAGTCGGACGTCTGGCCGGCTTGTAGATTGCGGCGCCTGTCTCTGTCACTGCTATAAGCTATAACAGCTGGTAGGCCAACAAAGCACCGATGTAGCCGATAGAGGTCATGTATACCCAGGCGAACACGGGCCATCGCCACGTATTCGTCTCGCGTCTTATTACTGCGAGTGTCGCGGCGCATTGCAGGCAGCAGGCGTAGAAGATCAGCAACCCGAACACCATTGGTAAGGTAAACACCGATCGCCCATCGGGCCAGGTTGCCGCTTTGAGGCGCTGCGACAACGTCACTTCATCGGCATCGTCACCGACTGCATACACCGTACCGAGCACCGCGACGACAACTTCACGTGCCGGAAAGCCCGCAATGACGGCCGATGAAACCCGCCAGTCCCAGCCGAGTGGTTCGAATGCCGGCTCGACAAATTTGCCGGCCCGGCCCAGCCAGCTCTGTTCGAGTTGCGCGGCGGCTGCCTGATTCTCGGTCAGTGCGGGATCAATATCTGTTGCTCGCGGATAGTACGCGAGCGCCCATACGACGACCGCAACTGCAAAAATAACTGTACCTGCCCGATACAGAAATACACGCGCGCGCCCCCAAAGTTGAATCAATACCGTTTGAATATTCGGCCGTCGGAATTCGGGCAGCATCAATGCAAAAGGCGGCTTGGGACCGCGCAATGCCGTCTTCCGAATGAGTAGCGCTGTTAAAACGCCGGCGACGATGCCGAACATGTACAGTCCGAACAGCACGAGACCCTGGAGATTCAGAACGCCAACATCCTGTCGCGGCACGAATGCGGCGATCAGCAACGCATAGATGGGCAGTCGTGCCGAGCACGTCATGAACGGGGCGGCCAGAATCGTGGCAATCCGATCTCGGCGGTTCGGTATCACACGCGTCGCCATAATGCCCGGCACCGCGCAGGCGAAACTCGAGATCATCGGGATGATCGACTGGCCGGACAGGCCCACCGCCCGCATCGCGCGATCCATCAGGTACGCGGCGCGGGCGAGGTACCCGGAGTCCTCGAGCAGGATGACGAACACGAACAGGATCATGATCTGCGGCAGGAAGATCAGAACACTGCCAACGCCGGCGATGACGCCGTCGCCGATCAGGCTCGCGAACCAGCCGTCGCCTAGACGCGAGGCAACAGCCGAGCCGATCATTGCAGTCGAGTCATCGATCAGGTCCATGATGGGTGTCGCCCAGGCGAAGACCGCCTGAAAGACGATGGCCATGACAAGGAACAAGCCGATCGTCCCGGGAATGGGTCTGTTGAGCCATGCCCCGAGACGCGTTCGCCATGAATAAAAAGGCGGCACGTTGTGCTGCACCTCGCGCAGAATGTCGCGCACCCAGCCGTAGCGGACGCGTGCCTCGCGTGCGACCGGTGGGTCGAAACCGAATAACTTCTCGCGATAGTGATCGACATTGGCGGCCGCATGAGGGCCAAGACAATCGAGCACATTCTGATTCACGCCAGTGGCGCCGTCGATCAGTAATCGTCCGATCTCGGCCAGTCGTAATGGCACGATGGCTGACTTCGCCAGTTCCCGGGCCGCCGCCGTAAGTTCTGGCCATGCGGCCGTCGGCTGAGGCGGCGGCTGATCCGCGAGTCCAACCAGGGCATTGCGCAACTCGTTGATGCCCTTGCCGGTAATGGCAACGACCGGACAGATCTTGACACCACCCAGTCGTGCCGAAAGTGCCTCGACGTCAATATTCAGCCCCCGTGCCTCGGCAGCATCCAGCATTGTCAGCGCAACAACGACCGGTCGCTCCAACTCGAGCAGTTGTTGCACGAGGTAAAGGCCTTGATAGAGATTCGTCGCGTCAACAACAGCCAGTAAGGCATCGGGCGGCTGGGTTCCTTGCATGCGACCGAATATGACATCAATCGCGATTTGTTCTTCGTATGAATGTGCGCTGAGGCCGTGCGTGCCAGGCAAGTCGACCAGCTCGATCGTGCGCCCATCGGTTTTCAGGGTTCCAATATGGCGTTCGACTGTTACGCCCGGGTAGTTGCCGATACGCTGCCGCAGACCGGTCAGCCGATTAAACAGCGTGCTCTTGCCTGAATTGGGACTACCGACCACCGCAATGCTGACATCGGGCTGCCGGCTTACGGGTATGTCTGTTACAGGAATGCGTATTTCGGTTGCGTTAGCCACCAGACTCGCAAGGTGCGATGGTGAAGCTGCGGGCCTGTTCCTGGCGCAGCGAAATGCCACAGCCAAACAGGCGGAATTCCATCGGGTCGCCACCCAGTGCACTGCTCGCGTGTTCGATTTCGGCACCCTCCACCAGGCCGAGCACCATCAGGCGCTGAACTTGCGGATCACTTGCGTCAACCGCGGCAATGACCCCTTTTTCGCCACGTTTGAGAGATGCGAGCGTTTTGCCGTTGCTGTCCATTCGATGCCTGCCTGTCGCCGTGCTGAAATCACCGAATTTGAAGCTAAGTAACGGTTTTTTCTAGCAGTTTCTGAATATGGTGGAAATGATAATGATTCGCATTAGTAATTGCAATAGTGGATTCTACGCATAGGTCAGGACTGTGACACGGGTAGCACCGCCTCGATGCGCTGCATGACGTCAAGCCGATGCACGAGGTCGTGAATGTAGTCGAGATCGTCCGTCTCCAGCACCAGAACGTCACTCATCGTGTATGACTCGATCCAGTCGTCGTACAGGCGCTCGAGGCGCTTGAGATACGACAGCGGCACGTCCTGCTCCATCTTGCGGCCACGCAATCGTATTCGCTTGCGCAGGTTACGCATCGAGCAACGCAGATAGATCATCAGGTCGGGCGGGCGAATCGCATCCAGGATTGCAGCATAGAATCCCTGGTAGGTTTCCCAGTCGCGCTTCGATATCTTGCGCATCTGGTACAACGCCGTTGCGAATATCTCGGCATCCTCGAAGATCGTCCGGTCGAGAGCAACCACGCCGGGCTGGCGATCAAGCGCCTGATGCAGCCGGAACTTGTTACTCAGAAAGTACAGCTGCGACTGGAAGGCCCAACGGCGCATGTCTTTGTAGAAATCGGCGAGATACGGATTCTCGTCATTAGGCTCATAAAACGGCGTAATGTCGTAGTTCCTGGACAGGAAATCGACCAACGTCGATTTTCCGGATCCCATGTTGCCAGCGATTGCGATTGAGCGTTTCATCGATGCCGTACCTTACCGCATTCGCGCCTGGCATCCACCTGTCGGATCACCTATGCTTTCGGTCATCCCGTCGTTTTGGAATCCGATGTGAGCCAGCCGCCAGTACTTATTTCAGAAGCAGACATTCAGAAACGCGTTGCCGAGCTCGCCGAGGAAATCTCCAGAGACTACCAGGACAAAGACGACGTGGTTCTTATCGGTGTGCTCAAGGGATCGTTCATTTTCCTCGCTGACCTGTCGCGCCGATTGACAATTCCACGAACGATCGAGTTTATCGCGGTATCCAGCTACGGTAACGGCAGCGTGCAAAGCGGCGCGGTACGACTTGTCATGGACGTGCGTGGCAATATCGAAGGACGCCACGTGCTGATCGTTGAGGATATCGTGGATACCGGCCACACCCTGAGCTACTTGATCGGCATGCTCCGGTCGCACGGACCCGCGTCGATTCGCACTTGTACGCTCTTGCACAAGGCAGAACGAGCAGAAGTCGATGTGAAGATCGACTACGTCGGATTCGGCATCGGCGATGAATGGGTCGTTGGCTATGGCCTTGACTACGCGGAGCAGAATCGCACGCTACCCTACATCGGCAACGTCGAGCCGACGGACCGCTAGCCGGGCAGCACCTAGTGATCTGCGCAGGCGTCGGTCTCGATCTCGACCGTCGAGTGGCCGATTCCATACTCTTCGCGCAACAGCGCCTTGACCTGGCGAATGATGTCGGTCGGATTCGCGAGCTCGTTATGCACACGCACGTGCATCGTCAGCATCAGATCCTGTGGCGTCATGCCCCACACGTGAACATGATGAATGCTGTTAACCTCGGGAACGCTCGCGATGAGGCGATCTTGCATGGCGTTCATGTCCAGCCACTCGGGTGCGCCCTCGAGCAACACGTGTGCACTGCGCTTCACCAGGGCCCAGGCGCTCCTGAGTATCAGCATTGCAACGGCGACTGAGAGGATCGGATCAATGGGCATCCATCCGGTATAGATGATGACGATGGCTGCAACGATCGCGGCAACCGAACCCAGCAGATCGCCGAGCACATGCAGCGCCGCGCCGCTGATATTGAGGTTGTCCCTGTCTCCACCATGCAATATGACAAAGACCATGATGTTGACCGCCAGGCCGGCCGACGCAACGATGAGCATCGTTCGGCCGAGTACCTCGTGCGGGCTCATGAAGCGGTTGAATGCCTCGTACAGGATCCAGCCCACGATCAGCAACAGACTCAGCCCGTTGACGAACGCCGCAAGAATCTGAAAGCGGTGATAGCCATACGTCAACCGGGCGTCGGGAGGCCGTTTACTCACGTGAAATGCGACCGCTGCCAAAGCCAGAGCCATCGTGTCGGTCAACATGTGACCGGCGTCGGCAAGGAGCGCCAGTGAACCGGACAAGATGCCGCCGATGACCTCGACGATCATGAATGTACCGGTCAACACGAGTGCGATCGTTACCCGGCGCATATTGTTATTGGCGTGTGCGTGGCTCATGGCCCGCGTACTTTACTACGGATCAGCTTCGGCTCCGAGCCTGTAGATGAGGATGGCGGCACGCTTTATTGCCAGCGGCAGCGATGTCAGGTCGAGACTTTCGTCCGGTGTATGCCCGCCTGTGCCGAGAGCTCCCAGGCCGGCCAGGCCATCTGTATACGGTGCTACGAAGGAGATATCCGCCGCGCCGCGCCGCGACGGGTCTAGCGCCGGCATCGGCCCGCGGCCCAGTGCTTCATTGATCTCCGAGAGTCTGGCCTGCAGCCGGGCGTTGCCGTCGGTAGGGGACATCGCGGGATAACGGTCCCGGAACCTGATGCTTGCCGACGTATGCGGATGGTTGTTGGCGACGATGGCACGCATTTTTTCCCGCGCACGCTCCAGTTGTTCGGCCGAAATAGCGCGCATGCCGCCACTCACGATCACCTTGCGTGGCACGACATTGGTCTTGCCGAATGTGCGGCCTCTGTTTAGCTGATCGTCATACTCAACATCGGTGCCACCCTGTATGGTTCCGGCATTGAACGTCAATCGCTCCTCGCCTCTGACTTCATCATAGAATGCGTTGAGAATCCTCGCGGCCTCGAAAATAGCGCCAGCGCCGACGTCATCGCCGAATATTCCGGATGAGTGGGCCTGCCGACCCGTCACCTCGAGGACCCAGCTACTCGAGCTGCGCCTTGCGATCGTCGCCCAGTCCGTATCGTCATAGGTCACGGCCGATTCGAAACCCAGCGAGACGTCCGCCCATTTACCGGCCTCGATCAGATGTTCCCGAGAGATCGAAAGCGGCGCGCCTGTCTTTTCCTCATCGCCGGTGTAGGCGACCACAATCGCCAGCCTGTCGAGAGCGCCAATCTCTTTTAGCGCCTTGAGCGCATACACGATAATGACGTTGCCGGACTTCATGTCGTCCACGCCCGGACCACGTGCCGTATCGCCGTCGCGCTCAAAGGATTGGAATGCATCGTCAGCTTCGAACACTGTGTCGAGGTGCCCGATCAGCAGTATCTTCTTGCCTTCGCCGTCTTTGCGAGCGATCAGGTGTCCGGCGCGGTTCACCTCGGGCGGCATCTCGATCCACTCCGTTTCGAGACCCAGCGCATCCAGTTCGCGGCGCATCACGCGGCCAACCTCGCGGACACCGGCGTGATTCATCGTGCCGCTGCCGATATTCACTGTCTCGGCAAGCAGGCCGATAGCATCTTCGACGTGTGCGTCGATCCACGCTGCCATGCGCTGTTCGTCGGCCGACAGCTCTGCCGCCGTACCGGCCGCTGCAGTAACAAGCAGTATGCTGGCGAACAGGATTCGTGCGCGAACGCTCATACGGAATCCTCGGCAAAATGTCGAGGCACCCGAATGTGCTCAACCATGTGCTGAATTCGCTCCGGTGGTGGGGCGGTCATGTGGCTGACCGCTATCGCAACGATGAAATTCAGGCACATGCCGACCACGCCAATGCCCTCCGGCGAAATACCGAGCAACCAGTGCTGCGCGGTATTCTCGCCCCATGGTGAACCCGCCCACTTGAGGAACAGGCCTTTGAAATACTCGATATAGGCATAGGTGAATACAAGCCCGGTGAGCATACCTGCGATGGCACCTTGTTTATTGACGCGCTTGAAGAAGATGCCCAGCAAGATGACAGGAAACAGTGACGCAGCCGCGAGCCCGAACGCAAAAGCGACCACCTGAGCGACCCACCCCGGCGGGTCGAAGCCAAGGTAACCGGCAATCATGATCGCAAATGCGGCGGCGATGCGCCCGGCCAGTAACTCGCGCTTTTCGGATATGTGCGGCAGCAGGATACCCTTGATCAGGTCGTGAGATACGGCTGCTGATATCACGAGCAACAAGCCCGCCGCCGTCGACAGGGCAGCGGCGATGCCACCGGCAGCCACAAGTGCGATCACCCAATTCGGCAATCCGGCGATCTCCGGATTTGCAAGTACCATGATGTCGCGATCGACGCTGAGTTCGTTGCCCTGCCATCCGTACTCGGTCGCTTGCGGCGCGAATACCGGATTGGCGTCGTTGTAATACTGAATGCGGCCGTCACCGTTCTTGTCGTCATAGCGTACGAGCCCGGTTTGTTGCCAGGTTTCAAACCAATCGGGCCGGTCCTCGTACGCCAGGTTTCCATCGATGCTGCCCACAGGGCCCGGCTGGATCGTATTGACCAGGTTGTAGCGGGCCATCGAGCCGACAGCAGGTGCTGTCGTGTACAGGATCGCGATGAATAACAAAGCCCAGCCTGCCGAAACCCGCGCATCGCGGACTTTGGGTACCGTGAAGAAGCGCACGATAACGTGTGGCAGGCCGGCCGTACCGACCATCAGCGCCATGGTGATGCAAAACACGTCGATGCGGCTCTTCGTACCGGACGTGTATTGATTGAATCCCAGGGAGGTAACGATGTCGTCAAGTTTGTCCAATAACGCTGTGCCTGTGCCGCTTACCTCACTGCCGAATGCAAGTTGCGGAATCGGATTGTCAGTGATTTGAATGGCGATGAATACGGCAGGCACGGTGTACGCAAATATCAAAACACAATACTGCGCAACCTGGGTGTAGGTTATGCCCTTCATGCCACCCAGAACGGCGTACACAAAAACGATGCCCATGCCGATCAGCAATCCGACGGTCACATCGACCTCGAGAAAACGCGAAAAGACGATGCCGACACCGCGCATCTGCCCCGCCACATACGTGAATGATATGAAGATCAGGCAGATTACTGCGACGACGCGCGCTGTTCTCGAGTAATAGCGCTCAGCAATAAATTCAGGAACGGTGAACTTGCCGAACTTGCGCAGATACGGAGCGAGCAACAGGGCGAGCAAGACGTAGCCGCCAGTCCAGCCCATCAGGTATACCGACCCGTCGTAACCAAGAAAAGCGATCAGGCCCGCCATCGATATGAATGACGCCGCGCTCATCCAGTCAGCCGCGGTCGCCATGCCGTTTGCGATCGGCGATACGCCCTTGCCCGCAATGTAAAAGTCACCGGTATTGTGGGCGCGTGACCATATGGCTATGCCGATATAGAGTACAAAACTGAGCCCGACGACCAGATAGGTTAGCCCTTGAAGACTCATCCGGGCGCCTCAGTCTTCGTGCACATCGTAGTGCCTGTCGATGCGGTTCATACGCCAGGCATAGAAAAAGATCAGCGCAACGAAGACATAAATGGACCCTTGCTGCGCGAACCAAAACCCGAGCTGAAACCCGGCAATGCGAATACGGTTCATTTGCTCGACGAAAAGCACACCAAATCCATAGGAACAGACGAACCAGATGACGAGACAGACAGCGACGAGGCGCAGGTTTGCGCGCCAGTAGGCCATACGCTTGTTGAGATGCATCAGATCCTCCCCCGGGCATTCTTGCTGTTGTCCCGTACCAATCTATCAGAGCATAATCCGCATCAACAGCCCCGGAGATCGAAATGAACCCGGCAACGCAGCATCCGCAGCAAATCATAGAGGTTCTGGGCAAGCACATGGCATACGTCGAGATGGGCGAAGGCGATCCGATTGTGTTCCAGCATGGCAACCCGACGTCGTCTTATTTGTGGCGCAATATCATGCCCGCGCTTGCCGGGCACGGTCGCTGCATCGCCGTCGATCTCATTGGCATGGGAGATTCTGACAAGCTCGAGCCGTCGGGCCCCGACCGGTACCGCTACACCGAGCACCGCGACTACTTGTTCGCCGCCTGGGAAGCTCTTGGTATCACCGACAATGTGACGCTTGTTGTTCACGATTGGGGATCCGCGCTCGGTTTTGACTGGGCCCGTCAGCATGCCGACAGGGTCAATGGAATTGCCTATATGGAGGCAATCGTCAGTCCAATGACCTGGGATGATTGGCCGGCGGCCGCTCGGGACATCTTCCAGGCATTTCGATCAGAGGCCGGAGAGCAGATGATCCTCGAGAAAAATCTGTTCGTCGAGCGAGTCTTGCCAGGATCCATTATCCGCGATCTGAGTGCCGATGAGATGGCTGCGTACCGCAAACCGTTTGCCGAACCGGGCGAACATCGCCGCCCGACACTGACCTGGCCGCGGCAAATTCCCATCGACGGTGACCCCGAAGATGTGCACGATATCGTCGCGGCCTACGGCGAGTGGCTAAGGACCTCGCCGATTCCGAAGTTGTTCATCAATGCCGAGCCCGGGGCGATACTGACCGGAGTACAACGCGAGTATTGCCGCACTTTCGCCAACCAGACCGAGGTCACGGTGTCGGGCATTCACTTCGTACAGGAAGACTCGCCAACAGAGATTGCAGCGGCGATTGCCGAATGGCTGGACATAAAAAAGGCGGTTTCTTTCGAAACCGCCTTTTAACCAACGTTAGCACGTGGTTCCTGGCCCCCTGAGTCCCCCGCCAAGCCGTACCTGAAGGTGTCTAGCTATTCGTGGCGTTGCCTCGTTGTTGCTGAAAGACTACGCCTTGAAGTTCAAAAGGTCGCAGAAATACCACGGCTTGTCAATTCTCTACACCTATTACAGGGCGGTATTCTCGATTTTCGGTCGGTATGTTGTAATCATGCAACACTTTTGTCCGGCAGTATGCGGGCGGAAAAACCCATTATTGGTGGCTCCAGTTGTCCACATCGCTCGAATCGCCGGGTGACAGGCCAATGATATCGCCATCCGTGTCGATACCCAGCCCAAGTACGGTACGGTTCGCATAGGCAAAATACGCCGCGACCTGATTGAGTTCCAGGATCTCGCCATCATCGAATCCGGCCCTGCGAAGATCCTGAATATCCTGCGCGCGGAGTTCAGCCGCGCCCGTTGTCAGCCGTTCCGCGTAGCGCAGCCCGGCCAGCTCGCGACCCGCAAAGGCGGCGGCCGGACGCTTGTCCTCGAAGGCGCGCCAGATCTCTGCCGCCCGTTCCTCGTCGGACAATAGTCGCGACAAACCGGCAAAATGATGGTCCGCACAATACTGGCAGCCATTCAACAGGCTGACATAGACCCCGATCGTCTCGAGGTAGGCTTTCGGCAGCGTATTGCGCGGGTGATGCAGGACGTACTTGTAGAGCGTCATGTGGCCTTCCATCGTGTGCGGACGCAGGCTGTGCGCCAGCATGATGTTGTCGACATTGTTGTTCGGGCCCTTGATGCGGTCATACAAGCGCAACAACGCGCCGCGCGCCTCTTCGTATGAGATAGTTGAAATCCAGGTCATTATCTTGGCCGCCCAGTCCGGTCGAAAAAATCAGGAGTAGAAAATACCATCATGCACCCGGCTCGGCGTAATCGCATCTTTAGCCTGGCCCTGCCGATCATCGGCGGCATGGTGTCGCAGAACTTGTTGAATATCGTTGACACGGCGATGGTCGGATTTCTTGGCGACGCCGCGCTTGCTGCCGTCGGTCTCGGTGGATTCGTCGTTTTCATGTGCCAGGCATTGATCCTCGGCATCTCGACCGGCGTGCAAACCAGTGCGGCACGCCGCAAAGGCGAAGGCAACGCGGAGCGTGCAGTTGCCATTTTGAACGCGGCGCTGGTTCTCGTCCTGATTGTTGCACCGATATTCTCACTGGTTCTGCTGCAACTCGTCGAACCCGCATACCCGTACCTGAACAGCGACCCGGCTGTTATCGAACGCGGCGTGCCTTATATCGAATGGCGTCTCGGCGCGATCGTATTCGTCGGCATGAATTTCGCGTTCCGGGGTTACTGGAATGCGCTGGACATGTCGCGCCTTTACATGACGACGCTGATATTCATGCACGCCACGAATATCCTGCTGAATTATGTTCTTATCTTCGGACACTTCGGCGCGCCGGCGCTGGGCGTTACCGGCGCCGGCATGGCGAGCGCCATTTCGATGGCCGTCGGTACGACGATCTATTTCTATCTTGGCCTGAAACATGTGCGCAATGAAGGCTTCCTGCGCTGCATGGCGACGCCTGCAGAGATCGCCGCACTGGTCAGAGTCTCGCTCCCATCCGGTTTGCAGCAACTGTTTTTTGCCGCCGGACTTGTGGCAATGTTCTGGATTATCGGTCGGATCAGCACGCCGGACCTGGCCGCCGCCAATGTGCTGATTACGGTATTCCTGTTTGCGATTCTGCCCGGCCTGGGTCTCGGACTCGCCTGCGCGACATTGGTCGGCCAGGCTATGGGCAAGCGCGAATCCGAGGACGCTTACCAGTGGGCCTGGGATGTCGCAAAAGTGACGGCTGTCCTGCTGACAGTGCTCGGTCTGCCGATGTGGCTGGTACCCGACCTCGTGTCATCGATCTTCATCCACGAAGAATCGACACGGGACCTGGCTCGCTGGCCGATGCGCATCATGGGTTTGACATTGCCGATCGAAGCGATCGGCTTCGCTTTCATGCATGGCATGCTCGGCGCGGGCGATGCCCGGCGCGTGATGATGGTCAGCGTTGCCACTCAGTGGCTGCTGTTCCTGCCGTGCGCGTTCCTGATCGGGCCTGTGCTCGGCTACGGCTTGCTCGGTGTCTGGTTGTGGCAAGGCGTTACACGCACGATCCAGAGCGGCCTGTTCCTGTCCATCTGGCGCGGCCGCAAGTGGCAGCAGATCGAGGTTTGACACTCGTCTGCTGCACGCCTGCGCAAACAGCTAGTTGAAGACATCTTCGGCGGAGACGACGCTGACCGTGTCCTCGCTCATGCCCAGCGGCAGACTTTCGATCAGCTTATCCTCGTCAAGTACCTCCTCCGGTAATGCGGCGTCGTAGGTCATCGGTGACGCCCGATCCGCCAGCAGGCGCGCACGCAGATCCTCAGCATCGCGAGTAACGAAAACGTACTGCATGTTTTCGGTGCTCAGGTTTTCGCGAATGACCCGGTTGACATCGTCCAGCGTCAGTTTGTTGAGCCCATCGCGAACGTAACTGGAGAATTCATCGGTCTGGTAGTACTGGCTGTCCATCGCGTAGCCCAACTGGCGTGACTGGCCGTCGGTCAGCAAACTGACGAACTTCGACAGATAGGCCTTCGTGGCTTCGAAGTCCGACTCGGTCATGCCTTCGGTAATCAGTTTGTCGAGTTCGTGCATCGCCACCCGCGTCGCGAAGTGCGCGTCGTTGTTGCTGCGCACAGGGCGGATCCATATCTGGAATATCTGCTGTTGCCTGCCGAGATTGGTGTCCGGGTGAAACTGGAACATGCCGCGCGGGAAGTACTCGATATAGGCGTAGTCGCCATAGTTCATGCCGCGGGTTTCCCGGATACGCTTGTAAAGGTGACTGTTGGAACTGCGATGCTCACCAAAGTAGGAACGTGCCAGCCACAGCGCCACCCAGTCCGTGTCACCACGCTTGATGTCGATCGGAAAACCGAGCGACACAGCAACACCCGGCGTCTCCTTTTCGATCAAGACAGCCTGCCGACCTTCGAGCAGCGGCGCCGCGCGTGCATCGAGCAGCGCTTTCACACCCACATCGAGCTTTTGCAGGTCATTGCTGATCGTGGTCGGGAAAGACTCGGGATAAGCACCCGCAAGCCCGACTGTGATGTTCGATATCGTGTAGTACTCGCGATAGAACATCTGCACGTCGTCGAGCGTGATCGACTCGATATCACTGACCTTGCCCAGATTCAGAGAACCATAGGGGTGCCCATCCCCGTAAATCGACGCATACAGGTATTCCTTGCCGAGCTCCTCGTCATTATTACCGACAAGATCGGTTCGTATGGCGTTGGCGACCTGCGTCTTGATACGCTCGAAATCCTGTTGCGACCAGGCCGGGAATAACAATTGCCCGCGAACCAGCGAGTACCAGATATCAAGGTTGTCCTTGTGAACCTGGCCCGACAACCGCGTCATTTCCTTGTCAACCTGAGCATCGAAGCCGGCGGCAATCGGGTACATCGCGGCATTGATCTCATCGATGGTCTTCGCTTGCGAGCCTCCGTCGGTCAGCATGGCCGCGGTCAGGGTCGCGAGACCCTTCTTGCCCTCCGGATCAAAGCCCGCGCCTGCGTGCACGAGGAACGCGACGTCGATGAGTGGTGACGACGACAACGGCCTGGCAATGAATGAGACGGGTGCGGCATCAGCCACCTTTGCAACGGTCAATTCCACTTCGTCTGCTGCCGCCGCGACGGCATCACCGGCCTCCGCCATGCCAGCCGCAGCAACAAGCTCGTCAACCGAGCTCATTCCATCGATGCCCGGCATTGACTCATCACTCGATAATGTAAACGTCACACGAGAGCCGTCCACGAAATACCGGTTGGCCGCATCGCGTATGTCTGCCGCGGTCAACGAGTCGTAAGTCGCGTAGACCTCGTTGATCGTCTCCGGCGTGCGGAAGAACTGCACAAATCTGGCAAGCATGCTGCCGATCCCGCCCGAGCTGTCGAGCCGCGCCGTAAACTGGTAACGCAGTCGCGATTTCGTCTCCTGCACCTTTTTGCTGTCGATGAGTTGTGTGCGGGCATCGACCAGCGTGGAATTGATTGCGTCGCGCACAGCGGTCGCGTGTTTGGCGTCAGTGAGACGCGCCGCTATCAATAACATTCCAGGATCGGTCTGATCCGGGAAGTAGCCGAACAGCTGGTCGACCGACTGATCCTGAATGACAAGTTGACGATACAGCTGCGATGACTCGGAAAAATAGATCGACGAGAGCAGATCCAACGCCGGCATGTCCTTCTCGGTGGGTCGATAGGCCGGGCCACGATATGTCATCGTGAGCCATGCCTGCGTCGGGCTGTCCCATCGCATATGTTCGTACTTCGGACCACCGAGCGGCGGCTCGACCGGCACGTCTATGCTGTAGTCGCCGCGCTCCCAACCGCCCCAGTATTTTTTAACGAGTTCGAAGCTTGCTTCCGGTTCGACGTCGCCGACCAGAATCACGACTGTCTTCTCGGGGCGGTACCAGCGATCAAAGAACGTCTTCGAATATTCGAGCTGATCCGGCATCGCCTCGATATCCTCGATAAAGCCCATTGTCGTGTGCTTGTAGGTGTGCTTGCTGAACATCAGGTCCCTGATGCGCTCGAGCATCTTCGAGGTCGGATTGGAAAAATTCTTCAGGTATTCACCTTTCACAGCGAGGGCTTCGGTACGAAAATCCGCTTCGCTGTAACTCAGGTTCCGGAAGCGATCAGCCTCGAGTTCGATGATCTTCTCGAGGTCATCTTTTGTGAATGTAATGTGGTAATTGGTGTAGTCATTGGTCGTATAGGCGTTCTGGTCGGCACCAGCCTTCTTCAGGATGCCGCTGTATACGTCGGCGGGATACCGCTCGGTACCACGGAACATCATGTGTTCAAAAAAATGTGCAAACCCGGTTTTGCCAGCCTCTACCTCATTACGCGAGCCGGTTTGCACCGGAATCTGGATTGTCACGATATCCGGATAGTCTGTGGGTACGACGATCACACGCAGACCATTGTCGAGATCCCGCATCAGATACGGCATATCGAAAATCTTCGGGCTGCCGGCGGTTGTATCGGCCTCGGAAACGTCGCCGGATCGGCCGCAGGCGGTCAGCAGCAAGGCCAGGCAAATACAGGTGATTTGTTTTTTCATCAGGATCTCCGATCCGATTACAATGCGGATATGCGAATTCTCGTTTTTCTGCTCTTAGCCGGTGCGGTGGTCGCCGCCGAGACTGCAATTTACGACGTTTCCGGATATACATCGACAGCAACCGGCATCCATGAGTTCAGTGTTTTGGTCATTTCGGACGATGGCAAGGTCGTCGCGACCGGAGATGCAGCATTGCTCAGCGCGTACCCCGAGGCCATACGTATTGATGGCAATGGCCGGACTCTGTTGCCGGGCCTGACGGACGCACATGCGCACGTCTATGGCCTGGGATTCCTGCGAACCAGCCTGAATCTCGCTGGATCGACGTCACTGGGCCTTGCGGTCCGGAGGATTGCCGAATACTCAGATTCCGAGCCGCATTTGACCTGGATCCAGGGCCGTGGCTGGAACCAGGTCTTGTGGCCCGTCAAGAAGTTTCCGACCGCCGCCGATATTGATGCCGTCGTCGCGGACCGACCCGTCTGGTTGCGCCGCATCGACGGCCATGCCGCCTGGGCCAACAGCAAGGCCCTGGAAATCGCCGGCATCGATGATGATACGCCCGATCCGATCGGCGGCCGGATCGTGCGGGATCAATCGGGCAAGGCCAGCGGCGTTCTCGTTGACGCGGCGATGGAGCTTGTCACCCGGCATATTCCTGCGCCGGACAAGGCTGCAATTCGCGAGGCCTGTCGCACGGCGACCCGGCATCTCCTGTCGCTCGGCATCACCGGCGTCCATGATGCCGGCATCAGCATTCAGCAGGCCGAGGTCTACATGGCAATGGCCGATGACGACGACCTCGACCTGCGCGTCTATGCGATGCTCGCTGGTGCCGGCGAGAATCTCGATGCGATGGGGCAGCCGTTGACCGGTCATGGCGATGACCGCCTCGATATCGCGGCGGTCAAGTTGTACGCGGACGGTGCATTGGGAAGTCGCGGAGCCGCGATGATCGAACCCTACTCCGACGACGCCGAGAATCGTGGCCTGCCGTATTATTCGGCTGACGAACTGACGGCTTTTGCACAAAAAGCCAACGACATGGGCTTTCAGGTTGGCATCCACGCAATTGGTGATCTCGGCAATCGCATGGCGCTCGATGCCCTCGATCGCGTTCAGGGCGGTGTGCCATCAGCCCTGCGCAATCGCGTCGAGCATGCGCAGATCATCGCCCTCGAGGATATACCGCGCTTCGCCAGGCTCGGAGTCATCGCGTCAATGCAGCCGACCCATGCAACCAGCGACATGAATATGGCCGAAGACCGGGTCGGGCCCGAGCGCATCAGGGGCGGCTATGCCTGGCAACGCCTGCTCCAGTCGGGCGCCGTGATTGCCGCTGGCTCGGATTTTCCGGTCGAGCAGGCGAATCCGTGGCATGGCCTGTACGCGGCGGTTACGCGGCAGGACCGGGCCGGCGAGCCGCGCGGCGGCTGGTATGCCGACCAGGCGCTGAACCGGGCACAGGCACTGCACTCGTTTACGCTCGCGGCGGCATTTGCTGCAAACCAGGACGATCGACTTGGCAGCCTCGAACCGGGCAAGTGGGCGGACTTCATCATCATCGATCGCGACTACTTCAAAGTGCCCACCGCAGAGATCGATGATATCGAGGTTCATGAAACCTGGGTCGGTGGCCAACGCGTGTATCAAGCTGGAGAACTACAATGATCGTTGAACAGGTCTGGACCGGAAATGCCTATCGCAATTTCAATTATCTGATCGCCTGCCCGGAGACCGGCGACGCGCTGGCAATCGACCCCCTCGACTACGGCAAGTGCCTCGCTGCGGCCGATCGGCACGGCTGGACGATTACGCAGGTTCTCAACACGCACGAACACGGTGACCACACGGGCGGCAACAACGGCATGGTCAATGCTACCGGCGCCGTGATCATCGCCCACGCGAATGCCAAAGACCGTATTCCTGACATGAGCCGTGGTGTCGGTGCCGGCGATGTGATCAAAGTCGGCGAAACAGTCGATCTCGAATGTCTCGACACGCCGGGCCACACGATGAGCCATATCTGCCTGCTGTCGAAGACCGACCAGCCTGCCCTGTTCAGCGGCGACACGCTGTTTAATGCCGGTGCCGGAAATTGCCACAACGGCGGTCACCCGAGCGAACTCTATGATACGTTTCACGACCAGTTGGAGCGCCTGCCCGACAACACACTGATCTACCCCGGGCACGACTACCTGATCAATAATCTGCAATTTACGCTGGACCGCGAACCCGACAACACGACGGCGCAGCAAATGCTGGCAGACTACGAGGATCAGGACCCGAATGATGCGCTCGTTACGACATTGGCGCAGGAGCGTGAGGTCAATACCTTCTTTCGACTCAATAGTCCGTCCGTTATCGCCCGTCTTCAGGAACAATTCCCCGACATCGGCGACAATCCGAAACCACGCACCGTTTTTCTGAAGCTTCGTGAGCTAAGGAACTCGTGGTAGGCGCATGTCCCGGGATGCAGATCCTGACTCTCTCCACAGCCACAAGATCGCAACATAGAATCGTTCGTACATCGCCAGCCGGTCTCTCCAGCGATTGCCGTTGCCATCAAAATAGGCATCGAGCAGGTAGCCTGCACGATCCTCAGACAGATCGTGATGCGCGACGACAGTGGCAAGATCGAAGAACGGATCGTTGTCACACGCGTACTCCCAATCCAGGAAGCGGATCTGCGGCGTCGCGATAATATTCCCGGCGACGAGGTCATTGTGGCAACAGCATAGATTAGACGGCGAAGGCATCGCATCCACGACTCGCAAACTGCCGCGTAGCAATTCGGTGTCGGCATTTTCAATCTGCGACGCATACTGACGCGCTGCTTGCTTTGCGTCGAAGGTCCGTCCCGTCAGAGGCAATGCGTGCATGCGCCTGAGGGCACGTCCCAGTTGCGTCAGGTTTTCATCATTGTCGAATTCGGTCGGTGTCCAGACGTCACCATCGACGTACTCGGTCAGGTAAACGACATCGGTCGCTGCGAGCACGCGATTCGCCAACCCTGCTGCCGCGGCGCTCGTCTGAATCTGCGCCTCTTTGCGACGACTGTTGAAGGGTGCCGCACGTGGCGCATCGTCTATCTTCAGCACCGCTTTTCTGCCCTGCGCCTCGACAAGCCAGGTTCTGTTGGTCAGGCCACCGTGCAGAGCACGGACACTGGCGTCTTCCCAGCCCGGTATGCCGGCCAGCACACTCCCGGGAGACTGGCTCATAACCGTGCCTCCCGCCAGGAGCGCGTCCAGCTGATCAGCCCAAATGGGATCATGATGACGTAGACAGCGAACAGGAACGATGTGAGTTGCAGATCGCGAGACCAATAGATGAAGATCGATGCGGTATCGATGACGAGCCAGTACCACCAGTTTTCCAGGACCTTGCGTGCGACGAGAAATGTCGCCCAGACGGCGGCCCAGGTCGTCATGGAATCGATGTACGGAAATGCCGCATTCGTGTATTCGCTGAGCAGATAGCCGCTGATCAGGCTGGCCGCGACAATTGCGGCAATCGCATAAGCGTGCACAACCACGCTCCAGACCGATACCGGTAACTCGTGGCCATCGGTTCGACCGTGATACCAGACCCACCAGCCATAAACGGCCATCACGAAGTAAAACACGTTGAGCAGCGACTCCATGTACAAGCGCGCATGCAGAAACAGGTACACGTAGATCGCGGTACTGATGCCGGCGCAAACCCAGCACAAAATGTTTTGACGAATTGCAAGAACCAGGTAAAGAACGGCGAATACGACGGCTGCTGCCTCAAGGGCGGACCACCCTTGCGCCTCGGTGATGAGGCTGTAAAGCAATGACTGCATCTAGTCGGAAATCGGATTATTCAGAATCTTGATTGCGAAGACTGCCTTCGGTACGCGATCGAAGGTTGTTCTTATTTCCTGGTTGAGAGCCGCCATCACGACGTCATACTCACCACGAAGCTGCGTACTCATTGGATTGCTTACAACATCACAGCCTGCGTGGGCGTTAAGACGCTCGATGACGTCATCGATCGGAGGAATGAAATCTGCATCGAGTGGATAAAGGCTGATATCGACGGCTACTTTCATCATTGAAACCTCTTGTCGAACGTAACACCGAGCTGGCGTGGGTCACCGAGCCGCGTGTACAGGGTGTTCGGAAAATCCGGCGGTTCATTACCGAAGTAGAACCCTCGTACCGCGTAAGCTTCATCAAACAGGTTGCGTGCCCATAGCTGCACAGTCCAGGAATTCGCCTCATACCCCAGTCTCGCATTGACCAGTTCGTACGCTGCCGATTTCTGGTCGTGGCTAACATCAAAATAGAACGCGTCGCGGGCCGATATGTCCAGACGCGCGAATGCGCCGCTCCGGTGATGGTAACTGCCGCCAAACGCCAGCGTGTAATCCGGTGCATGCGCCTGTCTGCGTCCCTTCAGGTCCGGGCGTTCGTCGAAGTCTTCGAACGTCGCATCAAGTAAGCCGATGTTTGCGTAAAGCTTCAGGGAATCGGTGGGTTGCCAGCTGAGGTCTGCCTCGAATCCCAGCGTATCGCCCCTGTCCGCATTCACGGTCAGGAAAATGAACGACGCCGGATCACCAGGCACGAGTTGCAACGATGTTCTGACCTGCTGGTCGACCCTGCGGCTTACGAAGAGCGCTGCATTCAGCTGCAAAGCACCATCGAGCAGTGACGACTTGAAACCGGCCTCGAGATTCCAGAGTTCCTCGGCGGAAAACTCTCGCAGATCCGCCGGAACGATGCCGAGGTTGAAGCCGCCGGCTTTGTATCCCTTCGACAGACTGGCGTAACTCCTGACACGATCGGTATGATCGTGACCCAGAGTGAGTTCGCCACCCCAGATCGATTCCGCGGGGCTCATTGTCAGGCCGCTGGAATCCGTGTAGTCAGCCGAGCGCCGTTCGGCGCGAATTCCCGCGGTCAGCCTGGTTGCCTCATTGAAGTCGTGGTCGTACTGCCCGAATACGGCGATATTACTCGCCGCATACTGGCTGCCGAACGGGTCGAACAGGCTGTCGGCAAAGTCGAAAAACGGATCGTAGTAGTCGCCGGTGTTGAGCGTGTCGAGGTCGTCTTCCAGACGCATGCCGTAGACACCGAGCAGCCATTTTGACGACGCGAGCCGCAATTCCTGGCTGACTGTCGACCGGTTGCGGTCGTTACGCGATACGTAGTCGTAGGTAACAGGGGCCCAACTCTCTGCATTGCCCCAATCCGCGTCGAAATCAAAGTCAATGTCCGAATCGGCAATCGCCGTGATCGACGTTAGCGTCAGATCATCCCGGCCGACATACTCCGCACGAACCGACGCCCCGAGGCTCTTTTGCGCGTCTTTGCCCGGCTTATCCGACAACATCGTGTAACTGTTATCGAGAGCGAACGCGTCATAGCCGTTATTGACGTCCGCAAGCATCGTTGTGAGATCGATTCGCCAGGCATCATTCGGCAGCCAGCGCAGTCGTCCGCGAATGGTGGTCTCCTCGCGACCGTTGGTATCGTCACGACCGAGATACGGATTGTCACGATAGCCGTTGCTCTCGTGGTGATGTGCACTCAGGCGGAATGTGACTTTGTCATCGGCTGACAGACTGCCACCGAAAGCGAGACCGCCAGCAACCATAGCGTCATCGCCAACCGTGAACTCAGCGCGGCCATTGAATTCCGCAGTCGGTTCGGTGCTGCGCAGGTAAATCAGGCCGGCGAGTGCATTCGCACCGTAACGAGTTCCTTGCGGCCCACGGAGAACTTCGATCTGCTCAATATCAAACAAGGTCGCGACGGTGCCAATGCCGCTGAAGTCGATGTCGTCAAGCAGAAAACCGACCGACGGATTCGGCGCGCCCTGGTACTGTTCGAGTTCGCCCACGCCACGTATCTGGAAGTAGCGCGCCCGGTGTCCGTCGCCCGACCAGTTCAAATTCGGAATGACGTTGATGAGCTCCTCGAAGTGCTGTACGGCCAGGCTCTCGATTGCATCGCTGTCGAGCAAGGTGATGCTCGCCGGTAGCTCGCTCGCCGTCCGCTCGCGATAATCCGCCGTCACGACGATCTCGTCGATCGTGTCGGCCGACCAGCTTGCGGCCGGCAACAGGTATGCAAGGGAAAATGCGGCGAGATACCGCAATTGATTGATTCGATTCATGATTCCCTTCCTACGCCGGCATTACCCGGGTCAGGTTCTAAGGGTTCCCGTAAAGGATCTCAGGCCACTGGCCACCCCCGTGATCAGCTCATTATAACAGCAGTCGGATTTCCTCGTCGCTCAGTCCCCAGTCCGCAAGAACGTCGTGATCGCCGGCGCCTGGGCCCGCAGGCCCATGCCGGATCCCGGACGGTGTCCTTGAAAATCTCGGTGCCGGGCCCGGTTGCTGTACGCCATCGACGGTGACATAGG
>JAOTVR010000023.1 GCA_029863305.1 Gammaproteobacteria bacterium
GTTCGTGGCCGGCGGCCGCTACAATTTCAGCGACGCTTTCTCGGTGGGCCTCGACGGACGCTGGGGTGACGATATCTCGCGTTATGCAATCAGCGGTCGGTATTATTTCGGCCAATAGGATCGTCCACATGCTCCTGAAAACCCCGCCCTGCGCGGGGTTTTTTTTGATTCAATGAAGAAACGGGGCGACGATGGGGCTTGCAAACCGATATACGCGAAATACACAATAGACAGAATGACGGGCCACACTTAGTTTGACTAGCCAATGTGACGGGAGAAGCTCATGCGGCATGAATTGATTGAGGCACTCACTTATCCGAGGTTGCTGGTAGAGGAACTCATCTCAGAAAAGGACTGTCCGCACGACAGCCTGTTCGCGGCGACCGAAGAGCGATGTCGAAATTGCGACACCAACAAAGAATGCCACTGGGCGAACTGCGTGGTCGATTTTTCCGAGTTCGACGACACGCCGGATCACACGCTCAACGCCTCCCTGCGTTACGGCATCAAGCTCGTCGAGAAGCTACACAACAAACTGCGCCACAACGAAACGACCTGTACCTGCGAGCCCTGCACCTGGGTGCGGGATGCGCAGCGCCTCACCGAGGAATTCGACGCACACCTCGAAACCGGCATTCACGGACCGATGTACTGATCGCGACGGGGCGACCCGCGGCTCACGCCGAGCCGAATATCCGCTCGATCTCGGCGATGACGTCGGGCGTAAAGCTGTCGACGAACTTCATTGCCTGCATATTCTCGTGCACCTGCTCCACCCGGCTTGCGCCGGTCATGACCGTACTCACATAAGGATTCTGCAGGCACCAGGCTATCGACAACTGCGCGAGACTTGCACCCATTCCTTTCGCGACAGGCTCCAGTGCCGATGCTTTGGCCAGTCGCTGCTTGTCGGTCAGTTGGTCTTTGAGCCAGTCGAGGCCATCGAGGGCGCCACGACTGCCTTCCGGGATGCCGGTCTTGTACTTGCCGGTCAGCAGTCCCGAGGCTAACGGACTCCAGGTCGTCGACCCGTAACCGTATTCCTTGTATACGGACTCGTATGCAGCGCCGAACCTGTGCCGTTCGAACAGGTTATAGACGGGTTGCTCGACGACGGGTTTGTGCAGGTGGTGACGCTCGGCAACCTCGATCGCGGTCAATATGTCGGCAGCCTCCCATTCCGACGTGCCCCAATACAGGGCTTTACCCTTCTCGATAATGTTGTGCATCGCCCAGACAGTCTCTTCGATCGGCGTCGCAGGGTCAGCGCGGTGACAAAAGAGCAGGTCGACGTAGTCCATATCCAGTCGTGTTAGCGAACCATCGATTGCCTCGATCAGGTATTTGCGATTCAGCGTATTCCGTTCGTTGGGGCGATCGTGCAGCCCCCAGAACAGTTTGGTCGAAACGAGGTAACTGCCGCGACGCCAACCCAGCTTCCTGAGCGCTGCGCCCATGACCGTTTCCGCCTTGCCGCCCGCGTACGCTTCAGCATTATCGAAAAAATTGACGCCGGCGTCATACGCTGCCGCCATCATCGCGACGGTCGATTCGATTCCAGCTTGATTGTGCAGGGTGATCCAGGAACCGAAGGACAGCTCACTAACCTGAATGCCCGCTTTGCCCAGGTGGCGGTATTTCATTCGCACTCCTTCATATTCGGGGTTCGATATGTGACCGATCCATGAGTCTGACAATCTACGCTACTTCACATCGAGACAGAACAATGACGTTCTCGGTTATGATTGCAGAACATTGAGGAGAGATCGCAATGAATGATTCGACGAACAGCCGTGTGCCCATATTGCTGTGGCCGTTCTATGCCATCTGGCGGCTACTGACGTTTATTCTCGAACTCATTGGCCGGCTGTTGTGTGGATTGCTCGGGACGGGCTTGATGGTTGCCGGGGTCGCAATCACGCTCAGCGTCATCGGCGCCCCGCTCGGAATTCCGCTCGCATCACTCGGATTCCTGTTGCTGGTGCGCGCCATCTTCTGAACGCCACGCCTTGGCCTGGGCACCCTTTTTTTGGCCTCAACCGCTGCGCGGCTCACTACCGGCTGCAAATGCAAACAGATTGTTGCGTTGATGTTTCACAGGGCCGCGTCCTATACTCCCCGAAATTTCTCTGTCCGGCGTAAATGTAACCTGAGGTATAGTTGTGTAATGGCCTGGACGCGACGCAAGAAATTCGCAGTGGCATTCGTGACAATTGTCCTTGTCGCGCTGATCGCGGCATTTCTCGCCGTCTATCCGCTGCTACAGCAATTGAGCGACGATCGCTACGCCGGCCAGCCGAAGGTCGTCGCATTACCACCAGGGTACGATCCGCTGGCTGCGATGAGCCCCTACGACGGTACGCATCCTGCGACAAACGGTCGACCTCAGGATCCTTACCCGTATCCAATTCCTGTCGGTGGCGCAGGCCCGGTAGTTCCGACCTACGCGGACAAGCTGGACTATCCGTTCGCCTGTCGAACGGAAAGTTCAGGGCTGGGGCAACCACTTGTCGACAATCACGATGGTGCCGGCACGCCCGTTTACGCTATGGACGAATCAGGCAAGAAAACGGATCGAATCATCGGCTATAGCAAGGACTGTAGCCTGAATACGAACGTGTACTACTACTATCGCAGTCGCAGCACCGGGGAGTTTGTGCCGCTCGCGGGACAGCCGACGGACATTGACGAGCTGCTGCTCGACGGTCAGGCCGTGCCCTTCGTAGTCCGTCTCGAAATCGGAACGATCAACCGACACATCTATGTCATCGCTGTTTTGAGAGGCCCGCATGACACGCCCGAAAAGCCGGACCTGAAATACTGGAATCGCAAACTCATCTACCAGTTTCGCGGCGGCGTCGGCATTGGTCGCCGGCAGGGACGCATTACACCGGATTACATTCCTGACCGGCGCCAGGAGCAACTGCGGCAGGGATTCGCGATCGCCCATTCGACGGCAAACCAGACCTCGAACAGTTACGACATAGAACTCTCCGAAGACACGGTTGCACGTGTCAAACGTCAATTCTCTGCCCGCTATGCCGAGCCGTACTACACGATTGGCATTGGCGGATCCGGCGGCGCAATACAGCAATACCTGATCGGACAGAACCGGCCGAAATTGCTCGATGCCGGAGTCGCCTTGTACTCGTACCCGGATATGGTCACCCAGACGACCAAGGTGATGGATTGCGAGTTGCTGGAGTACTATTTCGATGTCACGGACGCCGGCAACCAGAAGTGGCAATCGTGGTCACAGCGCGCCTGGATTGAAGGATTCAATGCCCGCGATGATGTTCCCAACGAATTCGAACTCCTTCGTGCCTTGCAGGCCATCAGCCAGGCGCAATGGCCGGAGTGGTCGGACGGCCATACCGAGTGCACACGCAGCTGGCGAAATTTGACGCCGCAGATTGCGAATCCGCGTTACACCTACTTCAGGTCGCTCTTCGCCCCGGATGTTTTTGAACGAGTGCCGTGGACATACTGGGATAATCTAAAGCGAGTGTATGGTACGGACGAAAATGGTCTGGCCCGTCGCACTTATGACAATGTCGGCGTGCAGTACGGATTGGCGGCACTCAAGCAGGGACTGATTACGGTCACCGAGTTCCTGAATCTGAACGATACGATTGGCGGCTGGAAGCCCGCAGTCGAGATGTTGCCGGAGCGGTATTGGTTATCTCGCGCGGCGCTGTCGAGCCTGGCAGACCTTTCCGTTTGGAGCCATCACAATATGACCGGTAAGAACTCCGGTGGTGAGCCCGCGCGCCGCAGCGTGGGCGATACCAGCGCAATTGCAGCGGCATACCGATCCGGCCAGGTATTCATGGGAAAACTGTCGATACCCATCATCGATTTCCGCCACTATCTCGAACAAGAGCTGAACATGCATCACAGCCTGCAGTCATTTTCCGCCCGCCTGCGGATGTTGCGTTGGCAAGGCAATGCCGATAGTCAGGTCATATGGTCTGCACCAAAACCATTCGCGCCGTTGCGCGAAGCGATTGACGTCCTGGATCATTGGCTCGAGAACATGCGTGCTGATCCGGGGCTGACGGTCGTCGAAGCGAAGCCACAACAGGCGACGGATCGGTGCTACAGCGAGACCGGACAGGTCATTGCCAGCGGCACAACGGTCTGGGATGGCGTATGGAACGGCAAATCGGCCGGCAAATGCATGGACGAATACCCGATCTTCAGCAATCCGCGCATCGTGGCGGGTGACGACTATGCCGGGTATGTTTTCAAATGCCACCTGCAGTCAGTAGACGAGGCAATCGCCAACGGCGAGTACGCGCCTGTCGACGTGTCGGCCTACCGTGACGAGCTGCGTCGCGTATTTCCCGACGGCGTTTGTGATTACAGGCGAGGCGATGCCGGCAGGCCTGACGACCTGCTGTTAGAGTGACAGACATACCGGCGTCGCCTTGTTGGCACTATTCTGACGGCGTGCCCGGACTCAATACGTCGGTATCATCATAAGCCGGCGGTGCAGCTTCTGCTTCGTCATCGGCATCGACCTCCGACTCCATGGCGGGCGCCGATGGCTCGCCTTGCCCGCAGTCCCAGCCCCAACCCTCGAGCTTGGCGATGAATTCTTCGGTCTTGCTTTCGCAATAGCCTTCCTGGCTGTCCGCGCTCCAGAGCACCTGTTTCTCGCCGGGCGCCTCCGTATCCTTGTAGTAATGCACCTCGCAGGGCACGGCTACGCCGGGCTCGGTGAGGATCTCGACGCGCCGTTGCAGCTCGCCAAAGGAACACTGATAGGACCCGACGTCCTGGCCCAGCGCCAGGCATGGTACCGCCGCCGTAATCAGTGCAAGTGCGTATTTCGTATTCATATCGCTCTCCGTATTGGGACACCAGTCACCGTATGAGTATAGCGCCCCGCTCGTGTATATTCCTTTGAGCATCGTCGTGCTGTGGAAGTGGACACTTCGACTGCCGCCACCGCTATTTGCCGGCTCGATCACCTTTGGGGTACTGCTGTATGGACCTGCTCTTTTTTATGGCTCGTTATCGAACGTGATGAAAACAACACTCGCAAAACTGCCGGAATGGATGAAGGCGCCCCTCAGATGGCTGGTCACCCATGTGCGTGCTATTCCCTACTACGGCACGGGCCGGGTCTGCCCGGTTTGCACGAAGTCATCGCGTCGCTTTCGCACATACGGCGCCGTGGCGCGCAAAGAAGCCGAATGCGCTCATTGCAGCGCCCTTGAACGTCATCGGCTGTTGTGGCTTTTTGTTTCCAGACGGACGGATTTGTTTGACGGTAAATCGAAGCAAGTTCTGCATGTGGCGCCCGAGCCCTGCCTGGCGACAAGACTGCAGGAAAAGCTGGGCGACGATTACATCACCGCCGATTTATACCGCCCGACCGCCAGGGTCAGGATGGACATCACCAACATCGACTACCCCGATGAGTCGTTCGATGTCATCTATTGCAGCCATGTCCTGGAGCATGTCCTGGACGATAGAAAAGCCATGCGGGAGTTTCATCGAACCCTGAAGAGTGATGGATGGGCGATCCTGCTCGTGCCGATCTCAGCTGATGTCACCTATGAGGATGCGTCTATCGTCGAGCCACAAGATCGACTCAAAGCGTTTGGCCAGGAAGACCACGTGCGGCGTTACGGCCCGGATTACGCAGACAGACTTCGTGAGGCAGGCTTCGACGTCGCGATCACCGGGATTCATGACCTGGCTGACGATGATGAAATCCTCCGGATGGGTCTGAGGCACGCGAGCGGCGACATATTCTATTGCACAAAACGCCGGACCGGAGCTGGCGCAGGGAGTAAACAATTGTAAATTTGTGCCGGTACGGCCGCTGAATCCAATATATTTCGGTATTGCAGATTGATTTAGGAGTGACCCATGACCCCCAAGAGCCTGATCACCTTGATAGCATTGTCCTTGTTGATGTCCTTGCCGATCATTGCCTCGGCGCAGTCGGGCAGGGATAAGGAAAAGCCCGTTGCCGACAGAGAAATCAGCACGGCTCAGAATCGGGCCCGCACGCAGGAGACGATCGATGAACTGTCTGCAGAGCAGCGGGAAGAGCTGGAGGAGGAAGTTCGTGCCCGGCGCGACAGGGATCCGGACGGCCTGGATGACGCTGACGATGACGCTGACGATGACGGTAAGTCCGCGGCGCAGCTCGATAGGAACAAAGGTAAGACCAAAGCCGCAGGCCAGGAAATGAAAGCTCGCGGCGACCTGCAGCGCGAGGGCGCTGAGGCCCAGGGCAGCGAGCGAGCACAGGAAATGCGTGCGCGTCGCGACGAGCGTAAGGCGATCAAGGACGATTACAGGTCAGGTCGGGAAGCGGGCGACGAAGCCGACGTAGCTGCACACGCTGACGACAGACCAGGCGAACTGGACGATCCGGAGCGTTCGGACGCTGCGATCGACGCCGCCGAGGCAAAGGATAAACCCAAGAAGCCGTGGTGGAAATTCTGGGATGACTAGAGCTTGAACGGCACGAGCCCGGCCATCAGGTCGGGCTGCGCCTTGTTATTTCTGCCGCGACTGCTTGCGTTGCTCGCGCGTGAGTTCGCGCGGGTGCGTGGCCTTGCGGAAACCATCCAGTTGGTGGGCTATAGCGAGCAGCGGATGGCGCAATAGCATCCGGGGACCGGCGTATCGCATGATCGCTCGGGCCTGAGCCTTGCGAGCGGGCTTGTAACAGTGGATGGGACAGTTGGCACAGGTCGGTTTGTCTTCGCCGTAAGGACATTTATCGAGCCGCACCTCGGCATAGCCCAGGAATTCCTGACACTCCGCGCATAACACGTCCGCGGAATTGTCATGCTGAGCCGAACAATAGATACCGACCATCACGGCCATGGTTCGCCTCTCCCGGGCGAGACGTTTCTTTTCGGATCTCATTCCAGTCCCGTCTGCAAACAGCCAAATCAGAGTAACATCCGTCACCCACGGCTTCGATAGCGGATTTCCGATCTGATTCCTCGCTATCGGGTTCGCGTACTGGTGCCGAATATCACGGTCACCTCGATGCGCTCATCACCGCGCTCGACAACCACCGTGCCTTCCTCACCGGGTTTGGCCTCACGCAATACGTACATCAGGTCATAGATATCGCGAATCTCGCGGCCCAGCAGTTCAACGACCCGGTCGCCGCGTTGCAGCCCGGCCGAATCGGCGGGTCCGCCTGCACGTACGCCTGCGAGCAGCATGCCGGTTTTGTTGTCAGGCGCACCGGTGTAATCGGGGATCGTACCCAGAGACGCACCGTAGCCGCGCATGTCTCCCTGCGGCGCGGGCGCTTCTGTCTCTTTATAGGTCAGTCCTTCGATCGCCGTCAGATCAGCTGCCAGACTCGCAACAAGATTCGCGATCTGCACTCCGCCCGCAGCATTGATGAACTCGGCATCGTCGGATGGCAAATGATAATCGTCATGAGCACCACTGAAAAAATGCAGAACCGGCACACCGGCCGCATAAAAAGGAGTCTGATCGGAAGGCCCATACCCATCACCGCCAAGCTGGCATTGGATCTTCAACTCGGCGCAATGCGGTTGCACAATGTCATTCCACTCCTCGGCTGACTCGCCGCCGAGAATTGCCACTCGATTACCACGCAGCCGGCCGACCATGTCCATGTTGAGCATCGCCACGAGGCCGGCAGGTGCCGTGCCAGGCAACGGGCTCTTCGCCAACTCGCTCGAGCCCAGCAGGCCAGACTCTTCGCCAGTAAACGCAACGAAGACAACGTCCCGACTCAGGTCAGAGGCACGCGCGGCGAGCACGCGAGCCGCTTCCAGTAACGCCGCCGTGCCCGATGCATTGTCGTCCGCACCGCTGTGCGGCTCGTTGGATTCGGGCGCCAGCGATCCGGGCCCGCCCATGCCGAGATGATCGTAATGCGCACCGATCATTACGGCACCGGCCATTCGCTCGCGTGCTGTCAAGCGGCCAACGATATTGTCGACGGGTTGCGTCCGTTCTAGCAGATCTGTCGTGATGGTCACCTCCTTGCCACCATCAAGCAGGCGTTTCGCCCAATCGCGCCGGATCACGGCCACGGGCATGCCCGCGTCGCCCTGGTTGTCGGCGCGCACGACCGGAAACGGCGCTTCGTCGATGTCATCAGCGAGCGGCAGGTCCGCGATCAGCAGCGCGACAGCACCATGCTCACGCGCCGTAAACGCCTTGTAGCGTATGTCGCCCAGGCGGCGCTGCAGTTCTTCATCTTCGAACACACCGTCTTTCGGCGTGTAGCGGCGTACCAGAACAACCTTGCCTTCGGCAGCCACGCCCTCGTAATCGTCGATTCCATGCTCGTCTGACACGATGCCCCAGCCGGCAAAGACGACCGCCGCCGATGCGCTTGCACTCGATGAAAAGCCCGGAACCATGAAATCCGTATCACTCAGTGGCTCGCCATCGATACGCAGCATCGTCGCCGGACCGTTCTCCACGGAGACCACTGCGTCAAAGCGCTGCCGGTAACCCCCCGCCTCACCGGCAGGTTCAAGGCCGATCGCAATGAATTGCTGTTCGAGCCAGTCAGCCGCGGCGGCAAGTCCGGCGCCACCCAGTCCGCGACCTGCCCTCGCGTCATCACTCAGCCATTCGACATCGGCAAGGTAGCGATCCGCCGCACGCTGCTCTGTCGTGCCGGCATCGGCATTCCAACTCGCCACGTAGACGTCCGTATCGCCGGGCGCCCCCTGATTTCGGTTGGAGCCGAATGCCAGCGACCTGCCATCCGGCGAGAACATTGGAAAGCCGTCGAATCCTTCGGTGTAGGTAACCCGCTCCAATCCTGTGCCATCCACGTTCACGGCGAATATATCGAACTCGCGCCCGCGCGGATCGTGATGATTCGTCGAGAACAGGATGCGATCCGCGTCCGGAAAGAAGTACGGCGCGAAATTGGCCCCACCGAGGTAGGTCACTTGCTGCGCGTCCGAGCCGTCGGCATTGGCAACCCAGATCTCGAGTTCACCGGGGCGCACCAGGCCCTCGGCCAATAACGACTGATACTCCTCGAGCGAGGGCCCGGTCGGCCGCGATGCGCGCCACACGATCCTGGAACAGTCGCGGGAGAAGAACGCGCCACCATCGTAGCCAGGCGTTTCGGTCAATCGTCTGACGTTGGTGCCGTCCGCATCCATGCGGTACAACTCGAGGTCGCCATCGCGGGTCGAGGTGAACACGATGGACCCATCCACCGAACACACGGTCGCCTCGGCATCGTAAAACCCGGTGTCGGTCAATGCCCTGAGATCGGATCCGTCCGGTGCCGCCGAGTAGATCTGGTAACTGTCGTAAATGGGCCAGACGTAACCGCGCGACCGATCGGGCGTTGCCGGACAGGCTTCGTCCGTGGCATGCGTCGACGAATAAATCACGCGCTTACCGTCGCCCGAGTAATAACCACAGGTCGTGCGGCCGGTGCCCGTGGACACGAGCGTCAGGCTCGCGGGATCACTCAACGGCATGCGGAATATCTGATCGCAGGCGTACTCGCCGTGCGTGGACTGAAAAATCAGTTCCGAACCGTCCGGCGACCAGTAAGCCTCGGCGTTTTCACCACCGAATGTCAGTTGCCGGACATTGGAGAAACGCACCTCGCGCTCATCGTGCAGCCCCGCGCAGGCGCTCGACAGGGGAATGAGCAGCAGCGCCACGACGCTGAAGGAATATCGACGATTACGCAAGACGGACAGCCTTAAATGATGATTGATCCGGACAGGCTCCCATTATCGCCAATTTCGTGCCGCGCGTTCCACACGTTGCCCAGATCTACTGCCGGAAATCTTCCGCTGAAATTACCAATTCCCTGCCGACAAGTGGCAAAATGCACGCCTGTTCCGCCGGGTCCAACCCGTGCAAAGAAACACACAGGACAATGTCATGAATAAGACTCTACCCGCCCTTGCGGCCGCAGTACTTGTCGTCGCGTGCAGCCAGGACACTGCATCGACCGAAACGCCGGCAGCCGCCGAACCACTGACATCCGGCGTCGAAATGACTGGCATGGATACGACCGTCCGGCCGCAGGACGATTTCTACGCGTACGCCAACGGCACCTGGCTCAAAGCAACTGAAATCCCGGCGGACCAGTACGGCTGGGGTAGCTACATGACACTGCGCGACGACAGCCTGACGCATCTGCGGGCAATCGTCGACGAAGTGGCGGGTGATGTCGAAGACAACGAGGCAGCCGCAAAAATCGGCAATTACTACAGCGCCTGGATGGACGAAGCGCGTGTCGAGGAACTCGGCATGTCGCCACTCGAGACCCTTTTTGCGGATATCGACAGACTTGAAGACCATGACGCCCTCGCCCGCTGGTTTGGCGAAAACAATGAACTCAACATCGACGGTCCGTTCAACCTGGGCGTCGGGCAGGACGACAAGGACTCGACCCGGTACGTGATTTTCGTCGTCCAGTCCGGACTCGGGTTGCCGGACAGGGACTACTACTTCGATGACTCGGAGCGTGGCCTGCAGCTGCGCGATGGCTACGTCACATTCGTGGAAAAACTGCTGGCCACATCCGGCTACGCGGATGCCGGCGGCGCTGCCAGGCGCATAATGGCACTCGAGACCAGCCTGGCTAAGCATCACTGGGACAAGGAGGACAGCCGCGACGCGGACAAGATCTATAACAAGACCATGGACGAGGAACTCGGCGAGCTGTTATCGAACTTCAACCTCGATGACTACTTCGAGGGCATCGGCTCGGGCCGGCAGGACTACGTCATCGTCAGTCAGCCTTCCTATCTCGAGGCCGCCAATGAGATATTCGTCGCCACGGATCTGAACACGTGGAAAGAGTATGCACGCCTCAACACGATTTTTGCTTTCGCGGGCTTCCTGCAGAAAGACGTCGTCGACGCACAGTTCGAATTCATCAACAAGACCTTGTTGGGAGCCGAAGAACAACAGCCACGCTGGCAGCGCGCAATCAGTTCGATGAACGGCAATCTGGGAGAACTGCTGGGCCAGTTGTATGTCGAGAAACATTTCCCACCGGAAGCCAAGGAACGCATGGCCGACATGCTCGACAACCTCAGCGCGGCGTACGCGGATTCGATCAGGAACCTGGAATGGATGAGCGACGAGACCAAGGAAAGAGCACTCGAGAAGCTGTCGAAGTTCACGCCGAAGGTCGGCTACCCCGACGTCTGGCGAGACTACTCGACACTCGAGATTTCCGCGGACGACCTGGTCGGCAATATCGTGAACGCCCGGCGTTTCAATCACTACCGCCAGATCGACAAGCTGGGCAAGCCGATCGACCGTAACGAATGGTTCCTGCCGCCACAGACGGTCAACGCGTATTACAACCCGAGCATGAACGAAATCGTGTTCCCGGCCGCGTACCTGCAGCCGCCGAACTTTCAGCTCGATGCCGAAGACGCGTATAACTACGGCGCAATCGGTGTGACGATCGGCCATGAGATAGGCCATGGGTTCGACGATCAGGGCAGCAAATACGATGGCGATGGCAACCTCAAGAGCTGGTGGACCGACGAGGACCGGGCCAACTTCGAAGAACGCACCAAAGGGCTGGTCGAGCAGTTCAGCCAATACGAGGCGCTGCCGGGCTTGTTCGTCAACGGCGAATTCACGCTTGGCGAGAATATCGGCGACCTTGGCGGTACAGCAATTGCTTTAAAAGCTTATCGTATGTCTCTGAAAGGTAAGGAGTCTCCTGTCATAGACGGCTTCACGGGCGAGCAGCGCTTCTTCCTCGGCCATGCGCAGTCGAGTCGCATCAAATGGCGTGAACAATTGATCGAACTGCTGATCAAGTCCGACCCGCACTCACCGGATGAGTATCGGGTCAACGGCGTGGTGCCGAACATCGATGATTTCTACACGGCTTTCGACGTCAAAGAAGGCGATGCGCTCTACCGGCCGCCCGAAGAGCGGATTCGTATCTGGCAGTAGGTCGGACCTCAGTTCCCCGGCCGGGCCTCGAATACACCGGCAATGACGGTGCCGCAGTTGTTGCAGGCACCGTCAGGCGTCAGATTCCAGGTCGAGAGTTCGTACCAGTCGCGTCCGATCAGAATGTTTCCGCAGTTGTGGCAGTAAGTGCTCGAGCCCTTGAAGTCGTGCACGTTGCCTGTGTACGCATAGCGCAGCCCTGCGCGCAGCGCGACGTCACGCGCGCGAGTTAGCGTGGCCATCGGTGTGGACGGTGTTTGCAGCATCTTCCAGTCAGGGTGAAACGCCGAAAAATGCAGCGGCACATCGGGCCCCAGATTCTCCATGATCCACTGCGTCATCGCTTCGATTTCGGCCACGCCGTCGTTTTCACCGGGTATCAACAGCGTTGTTATCTCGAACCAGACATCGGTTTCGTGACGAAGGTAGCGCAGCGTATCGAGCACCGGCTCGAGATGTCCGCCGCAGATCTTCCAGTAGAATCGCTCTGTGAATGCCTTGAGGTCGATATTCGCGGCATCCATGTTGCGGAAGAACTCCTCGCGTGCCTGCTCGGTGATATAGCCCGCCGTCACAGCAACGTTCCTGACGCCTCGCTTCCGGCACGCCTCAGCCACGTCGACCGCGTACTCGAGAAAGATCACCGGATCATTGTAGGTATACGCGACGCTGCGGCTGCCCGTGGCCAATGCCGCATCGGCGATCGCCTGCGGCGTCGCGCTGACTTGCAGCCGGTCGAACTCACGCGACTTCGAGATATCCCAGTTCTGGCAGAATTTGCAGGCGAGATTGCAGCCTGCGGTGCCGAACGAGTACACGCGGGTGCCAGGCAGGAAATGGTTGAGTGGCTTTTTCTCGATGGGATCGACGCAAAAGCCACTCGAACGGCCGTAGGTCGCCAGGACGATTTCGTCCCCGCTGCGCTCGCGCACGAAACACAGGCCCCGCTGGCCGTCACGCAGCCTGCAGAACCGCGGGCACAGGTCGCACTGCAATCGACTGTCGTCCAGCCGATGCCAATAACGGCCTGTAACGCCCGTGATCTCGCTGCGGTTTTCCATGATGCTCAACACCATTATATGGGGGCCGCTGACCGAACGATCAATCCACGCCCCCGTAATCCTACTTATTCCCATCGGAACTCAGAGGTCTACAATACTATTACGTGGATCAGGAATTGCAGCGATGACCTTGATCCGGACACCCGCCGTTGCGGGCCAGTTCTACTCCGGCAACGCCAGAGAACTGCGCGCGACCGTCACGACCTTGCTTGCCGAGGCGCAGGAGAGGAACACGCCGGCGCCGAAGGCCCTGATCGTGCCGCATGCCGGCTACATCTACTCGGGCCCGGTAGCCGCCAACGCCTATGCTCGTCTGCAGCCGTTTGCCGATCAGTATCAACGGGTAATCCTGCTCGGCCCGTGCCACCGTATGCCTGTTTTTGGCCTGGCGTTGAGCAGTGCGGATGCATTTCGCACACCACTGGGCGACGTGCCGGTCGACAAGTCCGCGATTGCAGGCCTGCATGTCCGGGACGTCGATATCTTCGATGCATCGCATCGGTCCGAACACAGTCTCGAGGTGCACCTGCCGTTCCTGCAATCCGTACTCGGCGAATTCTCTGTCGTGCCCATTGTCGTGGGCGATGCCGCTCCCGAGCTGGTTTCCCGGGTGCTCGAGGCGCTCTGGGGTGGGCCCGAAACACTGATCGTCGTCAGCTCCGACCTCAGCCACTACCTGCATTACGACCAGGCCAATGCAATTGATGCGGTAACTTGCCAGGCTATCGAAAACCTCGATGCCGGGCGGATCGATCACGACATGGCCTGCGGCGCGATACCGGTCGCCGGCCTGCTCATCGCCGCGAAACGTCACAACATGGCCGTGACGACCCTCGATCTCAGAAACTCGGGCGATATTGCAGGCGATCGGGACTTTGTCGTCGGCTATGGCGCCTGGATGTTTGTCTGAATGAAAGTGCTTGCGTGCCTGTTGCTGTTCGTCTCCGGCGTTGCCTGCGCCGCTGAGGCCGACTACGCGCTGGCGCGCGCGGCGTTGATCGACGAGCTCGAGCTGTACGCACGCCAGGCGCACGGTCGTGACGACATCCGTATCGATGGACCCGCACTGGCCGCGATGGCCCGTGTGAAACGGCACAAGCTGGTGCCGGCATCGGAGCGGCGCTTTGCTTACCGGAATCGGCCGCTGCCGATCGGTTATGGCCAGACGATCTCGCAGCCGTACATCGTCGCCCTGATGACCGAACTCATCGAACCCGATGGCGACGATGTCGTACTCGAAGTCGGCACCGGTTCCGGCTACCAGGCGGCCGTCCTTGCCGAACTCGTCAAGCACGTTTACAGCATCGAGATCATTGCGGCGCTGGCTATTCGGGCCGAGCAGGACCTCAGGGAACTGGGCTATCAAAACATCACGACCCGGCTTGGCGACGGCTATTACGGCTGGGAAGAACACGGGCCGTTCGATGCCATCGTCGTCACGGCTGCCGCCACTCACGTGCCACCGCCACTGATCGCACAGCTGAAACCGGGCGGGCGCATGGTCATCCCGGTCGGCAGTAGATTCATGACGCAACAGCTATTGCTGCTCGAGAAAACCGACAAGGGTGAAGTCATCACCCGGCAAATCGCACCCGTACGCTTCGTACCGCTGACCGGCGAACACTAGGCCGGCTCCGGTGCGCCGTCTGCTTCCTGCCACGCTGCTCGTGTCTGCTGGCGCGATCGGCTACGAACTGCTCTTGATGCGTACGCTTTCGATCGTCCAGTGGCACCACTTTGCCTACATGATCATCAGCCTTGCGCTGCTCGGTTACGGCGCCAGCGGCACGTTCATTGCGCTGTTCCGGCATCGCCTGGAGGCACGATTCGGTGCCGCGTTTGCCGCGAGCGCTTTGCTATTCAGTATCACGATGCTCGTCTGCTTCGCACTCGGCCAGCGACTGCCATTCAATGCGCTCGAGATCGTTTGGGATCCACAGCAACTGGCCTACCTGAGTCTTATCTACCTGGTCTTTTTCGTGCCGTTTTTTTTCGCCGCCCTTTGCATCGGTCTCGCGCTCACCTGCAGACGCGCGGAGATCAGCCGCATTTACTTTTTCGATCTGTTTGGCGCAGGTCTCGGTGCTGTTTTCGTCATCGCCGCGATGTTCGCGGTCACCGTGCAGAACGCACTACTGTTGTTGTTGGCGCTGCCGCTGACCGCATCTGCACTGATGGCGCTGCGCTCGAGTGCGCGCGTGCCGTTGATTGCCGCACAACTGGCGTGGCTGGCATTGATCTTCGCAGGCGTTCCCCACAGGCACCTGGACTTGCAGGTCTCGGAGTACAAGGGCCTGAGCCAGGCACTGCAGGTGCTCGACAGCCGTGTAATCGGCGTCTCATCCAGCCCACTGGGTTTGCTTACCGTTGTAGAAAGTCCCACTGTCGCAATCCGCCACGCACCCGGGCTCAGTTTCAATACCCGGCACATTCCGCCAGATCAGCTCGGCGTGTTTACCGATGGCGATAGCCTGAGTGCGATCACGCGATTCGATGGTGAGCTGGATTCCCTTGCATACCTTGCCGATGTCACGGCAGCCTTGCCGTACGCGTTGCTCGGCGAACCCGACGTCCTGGTTCTCGGCGCGGGCGGCGGCAACGACGTATTGCTCGGCCTGTTTCACGGCGCGAACAGCATCGATGCCGTTGAACTCAATCCACAGATGACAGAGCTGGTCGAGAAGACTTACGCAGAATTCGCGGGATTTCTCTACGACGATCCTCGCGTGACTGTGTACACGAAAGAGGCGCGCGGCTTTGTTGCACAAACCGACTCACAATACGATCTGATACACATCGGTCTCCTCGATTCGGTCAGCGCGGCGGGCGCCGGTGTTCACTCGCTCAACGAAAGCTATATCTACACGGTAGAGGCTATACGGGAGTATCTCGAGCACACGGCGCCCGGTGGTGTGCTTGCGATCACGCGCTGGCTGAAATTGCCGCCGCGCGACAGTCTGAAACTGGTCGCAACGGCAATTGCAGCGCTCCGATCGATGGGCGTCAGCGACCCGGGTCAACAGCTTGCCGTGATTCGCAGCTGGAACACCAGCACGGTGCTCGTAAAAGACGGGGCACTGACAGCGGACGATGTCGACGCTATCCGGGAATTCGCACACTCGCGCTCGTTTGACACGGCCTGGGTTCCTGGCATTGGCGCGAGCGACGCGAATCGATTCAACATATTGGACCAGGCCTACCTCTACGATGGCACCGTGGCGTTGCTGAGCGAACAGGCTAACGAGTTCGTCGAGCGCTACAAGTTCTACGTCGCACCGGCGACCGACAATCGGCCGTACTACTTCCATTTCTTCAAGTGGGCAACGCTTCCCGAGGTCATCGCCTTGCGCAAGGTCGGCGGCGCGGCGCTGATCGAATGGGGCTACCTGATACTGATCGCGACGCTCGTGCAGGCGGCTATCGCCGGCCTCGTGTTGATTGTCTTGCCGCTCTGGCGGGTTGAGCGCGACTGGCCAGCCGGCACGACGTCGCGCATGGGCAGCTACTTCCTGCTGCTCGGCTTCGCTTTTCTTTTCGTCGAAATGGCGTTTATTCAGAAATTCATCTTGTTCCTGAGCCATCCACTGTATGCAGTCGCCGTGGTATTGAGCGCATTTCTAATATTTGCCGGCCTGGGCAGCGCCGGGTCTGCCTGCCTTGCACGCAGACTCGAGGCACGCGGCCGCTCGCCCATCGTCGCGGTGGCCGGTGGCATAGCACTGCTCAGCGTCCTGTACGTCACACTGTTGCCCCTGTTGTTCAAGCGACTTATCGGCTACGGGGACCTGACCAGGATCGTGATATCGGTCGTGATGATCGCACCTCTCGCATTCAGTATGGGCATGCCATTCCCGCTGGGCCTGAAACACGTTGCCAGGACGGCACCAGCCTTCATTCCTTGGGCCTGGGGCATCAACGGTTTTGCCTCGGTCATGAGTGCCGTGCTGGCTACGCTCCTCGCGATTGAATTCGGGTTTACCTTCGTTGTGCTGTTCGCATTACTCCTGTACGGCATTGCGGCAAAGATTCTTACCTCGTCCGGCTACTCGTCTTTGTCCGTGTAATTGCCGAGCACACAGTGTTTCGCGAAATCTTTGGCCTCGTTCGCGGTCCACTCGCCTTTGGGTTTGTCATTCATTTTCTCGCACCACTTTTCGCTCCCGACCTCGGGCGCACAGCCGCCGATCAGTGCCACTGACAGCAGCAGGGTCAAGGTCGCCAACATTGTCCTCATTGTTTCACTCCTCACGGTAGGAATTGTCGCTGCACACATCCCGTATATGCGCACCTGAACGTCCATGCTAGCGTTTTACTGTTGGTGACAACAGGAGCAGATCATGGGCGCCATCAAGCATGCCGTCATGCTGGCATCCGCCACCTGCCTGCTTCTCGCCAGCTGTGCGACCTCACCCGAAGCCGAGAGCAGGCGCAAGGCGATCGAGGCAGACATCGAATCGATACTCAGCGAGCCCCTCGACCCGACAGAATTCGGCGAGACCCAACGGTGCCTGTCAGACCGGGAGATCGACAACTTTCGCGCTCTCGATGACAAACACATACTGTTCGAGAGCCGCCGTGGCAAGCAGTGGATCAACACGCTGCGATCGAGTTGCCCGGACCTGCGCTTTGGCACTTCGCTGCGCGTGAAGTCGTTCTCCTGGGCACGCATTTGCGATATGGACAGATTCCAGGTCGGTGACTGGTTCGACTGGCCGTGGTACCGGCGCTGGCCCTGGGACTGGAACAGCAGTTGGGGCATGGACATGCACTGTGCACTCGGCAAGTTCCAGCCGGTAACTGAAGACCAGGTTGCGGAGATCGAGGCAGTTCTGAGATCCCGCTAGCTCAGTCCTGCTCCATTGTAAAGACGCATAAGATGGCGATCTTGCGCATAATGACGTCCACGCTTCGGTGCCGGGATACCGTAGTCTGACACAGTCGGGAAATATGTAGTGAAGATATGGGTCGATGCCGACGCCTGCCCCGTCGTCATCAAGGAAATACTGTTTCGCGCCGCCGATAGAACCGGCGTGCAGCTGACGCTGGTCGCCAACCAGGCGCTGAATGCACCCTCGTCGTCCAACATCACTACCTTGCAAGTGCCCAGAGGATTCGATGTCGCTGACGATGAAATCGTCAAGCGACTGACGGCCGGCGACCTCGTCATTACGAGCGACATTCCACTGGCCGCCGAGGTCATCGAAAAAGGCGGGCATGCGTTGAGCCCACGCGGCGAAATGCACACGACCGAGAACATCGGCGCGAGACTCAACATGCGCGACTTTCTCGATACGATGCGATCCAGCGGCGTTGAGATGGGCGGCGGCCCGGCGGCATTCAGCCAACGTGACAAACAGACTTTTGCGAATGAGTTGGACCGGTTTCTGACGAAGTACGTCGCCAGCGGCTGACCGGCGATCTTGTTATTGCCGCGGGTAGCCCTGCGAATCGATCGACCAATCGGTAAACGCATACGCATACGGGTGCTCGACGCCACGCTCGAAGTGCCATGAATTGTCGCGCCCGAAGCGAATGGCGCGCTGCATCATGGTCAGATCCAGCGCCCATCGGCCGCCGTCATTCTCAAAGAACCATGGTGCGCATTGGCGTTGGCCAAGCGGATAGCGGATGACACCATACCGGCCGCCTGAGTCAATGCGTTCCGCTTCGGCTTCACAGCGGCGATAGGTTGTCACGATGTTATCCATCTGCGCGGGCGTCATCACCCAATCGCGCAACATCTTCCGCGTCGCTGCTGTGTAGATATCGAGATCCGGGTTCGCGTCGCGAGCCTGCATGCGTGACAGGTATTGCGACAGAACTGTCGCGGGACTCGTGCCACTGGCCAACCGCGTCCGCGAGTTGAATACAGAGTGGACCGGCCCCTCGCCGATGCGGGCGCCGGTCGACGCACCCGCACCACCGCTGCCGGCGAGCCAGACCTCGCTTTCCAGGCCGGCGTTCTTCTTTGCGTTTTGGGCGCGGGTAACGATCAGTTCGGTAGTGGACAAGATTCCATCGGCAACCCGGCCGGCCCGGAAAAACGGCACCATTTGTCGCTGCTCGACATAGGCAATAAACGCATCGGGGAATGTCCCTTCGAGCGCATAGCCCACTTCGAGCCGTACCCGATTCTCGCCGGGGTCAATCAACAACAGCAGGCCCTGTTCTTTCGTGCTGCGATTGCCCGCAGCGATTTCCTCGAACAGCATCGCCGCGTGTGCGTCGATGTCACCCGCTTCGTTGGTCGTGACAACGCGATAGTCGATGTCGAAGTCGGCACGCAGGAGCTCGTGAAAAGTCCTGATGCGGGTGCGCTGCGCAAGGTCTAGCAAGGCCGCGTGGTCCACGACCAGTTCCGTTCTGCCCGACGGCGATGGCGTGCAACCGGTCACCAGAGCCAGGCACAGGAAAACAAAAGCCGTGAAGATCAGTCGGTGCATGCCGGCAGACTCAGTCGAATGCCAGGTCCGGTTTTTCGCGCGATTCTTCGTCGGCTTGAAAATACGCTTTACGGTTGAAGCCGCCAACGTTGGCGATCAGGCTGCCCGGTAGTTTTCGAATGGCCGCATTGTAGGCAGCAACGGCCTCGTTGAAACGCATGCGTGCCACGTTAATGCGATTCTCCGTTCCCTCGAGCTGCGCCTGCAGTTCGAGAAACTGATCGGCGGAGCGCAGCTGCGGGTAGCTCTCCGCGACGGCCAGGAAACTGTGCATGCGCTTGCCAACGCGCTGCTGCGCGGCATACAGAGCCGCGAGGTCGGCATCGTTCTCGACAATGCCGGCGCCTTCTTTTTGCACGATGTCGGTGGTCGCTTTTTGCGCCGCGATCAGCTCATCCAGTACTTGCGACAGCTTTGCATCACCGCGTTGCCCGGTGACCGATGTGAGCGTCTCCGATTCGTGGCGCAAATACCTCGACACGGTTTCGACCAGTGCAGGAATGAGATCGGCGCGTCGCTCGAGATTGCTTTCGGTCTGAGCCCACGCTTCGAATACCGCTTCTTCCTTGGTGACAAGCGAGTTGTGCAACGCCGCCCAGAGGATCAGCGGGACGATCAGCAGGAGTGCGATTGCCAACAGGCCTGAGAAGCTTTTGTTCATTTGTCCAATACCTCCGGGTTCATTCAGGGTCGCGGCTACGTCTTGCGGCGTCTGCGGGTCGACGCCCGGGCCGATCACAAACGCGTAGAAAGCGACGGCGATCGCGGCGGCCACGAGCCTCAGCAACCACTTTGACGTGGATTTGTGCGCCAGATGATCGGCACTGCCCGCCGCCCCATTCACGTGGGCACCGCCCCACTCCAGGCTTTCTTTGAGAAGCTCGGCCTGCTCCGGGGTGAGAACGCCGTCGGCCTGCATGCGGCCAAGTCTTTCTTCAGAGTCCACCTTTCAACTCCTTGATCAGTCGCGCCGCCGTTTCCGGCAGCATCTCTCCGGCCTCGACAGCCTTGAGAAGCTCGACCGTGCGGGCATCGTCATCGGAGCGCAAACGGACCACGGCCTCGACCAGTTCGTCGAGTCGTTTACGCAGCGTCGGGTAACTGACCTCCAGGCTGGTAGCCATGAGCTTGAGGTTACCGGCCGCGAGCACCAGTTGCTCGGCGAGGTGCTGATGCGGCGGCGACAGGCGCGCCAGGCGCGGCAATGAAAAGTCGCCCTCGTAGCTAACCTGGCAGGCCTCGCAATGCAGTTTCGCTACCGCGAGATTCGATTCACAATTTAAACATTGGTGCATAAATTGGATATTACTTTAATAAAATTAAAGTTTCTAATCTATTTTATAAATTATGTGAACCCCGTCACGAATGAGGCAAAAAGAAACCCTGCCGAAGCAGGGTCTCATTGGCGTACAGCACGGCCTGATTACGGCGTCGCGAGTATCAGCAGTTCACTTTCCGTCGGACCACCACCGATGCCCTGAATCAGGAGCAGCCCCGAACCGGCGCAATAGTACTTGTGCTCAACGCTGGCACCGGGCTCGAGGGCCGTCCATTCCTTGATCTTGCGGCAACCGTCATAGTCGCCTTCAAACTGGCCATCCTCTATCGATACCGTGGCATTTTGTCTCAGGACTTTGGCCATGTCCTCGGCACCTTCGGCAACCTCCTGCATCCAGTATGTGCCTGGCGTGAGTGGTTCACCGGCGGCCGGCATGTCGCTCGGCACTACGATGCCCGCTTCACCGACGATCTCGCCCTCTTCCTGACCGGGTTGTCCGGCCTCCCAGGAGCCGCCGGTGCAGTCGAGAAAGGTCTCCTCGTCGGGCCAATCGTCGACTGGCGCGCCGAGCATCACTTCATCGAGCGACGGGCATTCGTCGCCGAAATCCCGACTGGCTTCACCCATGTACCAGATGTTGTCGTAGTCGTCCTGCGAGTACCAATCGAAGGTGAGCTCGCCGAGCCCCTCCTCCGGCTCCCAGCCGGGATCTCCGGCAATCGTCGCCAGGAGATCATCGCACTCGACATCTTCCAGTTCCCACTCCCTGTCGAGCACCACCTGCGCCACGAAACCGTCGTAAAACTCGTAGCCAGGTTCGCTGTCAGCGAACACCTTGATGTCTCCGGGCGCAGCTGTAATCTTGTTGAACGCACACCCATCCTCGGTCTCACCGATGTAGATGAATACGGTTGCGTCGTTCCCGGGCAGTAACGGCCAGTAAGTGTTGGAAAGCACGGTCGGAGCAGTGAAATCAGTTGGGTCGAAATCGACCGCGAGCAGACCTCCCGCCCATGCGCCGCCACTGGCCGCCGCCATCGCCAGAATCGCAGCAGAAGTGACAATGCCATGTTTGATGATGTTTCTCTGCATGATCTTTCTCCCTGAATATAAAGGTAGAGCATGTGCCGCCGTGTCCTCGGCGAACATCCGGGTCTCTACTTTCTCTTAGACAGGGATTGCGGTGAGAATCGGTCGCTGCGGCATGCCGCAACAGCCGATTCCGTGGCGCTAGGCGCGCTTCAAAGCCAATCCGTAATCAGCTGGATGACCTTCGGGTGGATCAGGTAGCCCGCACCATGGTGTGGATTCGAAGCGCCGCCGCGGACCGCCAGATTGTAGATCTTGTGATCGTTGATCTCGACAATCAGCCGCTCCTTGTACATCCGCTTGTAGTCGTTCGCTATCTTCGAGTCGTGCGAGATGAAATCATCCTCCGCGGAGACGTTTTCCCAGCGCCTGATGTTACCCGGATAGCGTCGCGGACCACTCGCTCTCGCGCCCTTGAGGTTTCTCTTCACCGTTTCGTCGCCCAGCGGAGACCCGAGCGTAATCCAGGTATCGATCTTCCTGTTCGAGTATTTGGGCCGGTATTCGCTGGTACGACTGAATTTCCAGAACGTGTCGTAGGCGACCATCGTCCCGAGGCTATGAGAAATGACCATGATCTTGTCACCTCGATTCATCGCCCGCTTGAGCGGACCGATCATCGTCGCACGAACATTGCTGCCGAACTCGCTGTCGAAATTCCAGTAATGACGCATGTCGGCCGCAACGACCGACACCAGGCCCTCCGTCAGACGCAACGGTCCCAGCGTCATGGCACCGACATCCGCAAGAAATTCCTTGTAGGACGCTTTGCCCGGCAGTTTCTTGTAGGTTGCTTTCGTGAACTGCCGGGCGTTGTAGCCCTGTAGCGCCGCGAGCGTTTGCTTTCTGCTCTCGACATCCTTCTTTTCGTTGTATTTCGAGCCCTTGGAACGAAGAAACGCGTTGGACAGATCACCGTAGTAGACCAGTTCCTTGTTAGCCTTTTTGAAGGCCGCCAACTTACCCTGACGATCTCGCCCGATGCCGTGTTCGACCGCGCCAAACCAGTTCGACTGCAACGCCGCTTTTTGCGGTTTGAAGCTCCTGCCGTGCACAAAAATAATGGTCTTTCCCATCGTACCGGCTCCTTTTCGTCTGTCGGGACAGCCGCAGTCGTTCAGGGCAGAGGCACAAAGTCCTCGACGATGTCGACCCACGAGCTGCGCTTCGGCCCGAGATCGCCATCGTCGTTATCCCTTTCGCGATAGGCACGCTCACCCGGCCGCAGGAAATCCGCCATCCACTCGTTCAGCGGCACGCCATTGGCCGTACCGAAGTAGAAGAGCGGCGTCTGCAAAGCCGTGTGAAAGTCATCGCCGCTGCGAATGAATCGTTTGTAGCGATCCGGGTGCGCCGCATTCAGGAGCCCGTGCTCGGTGACGATCAGGTAGCGATACATTTCCTGCGTGGGTACACCCAGGAAGAAACGGTCGGTTGCATCGCCGTCGGTTGAATAGAAGGACTCTCGCACCGTGCTATCGTTATCGAGCCGCCATTTGATAAGCGCGGTCTGCTGGCCCAGATCGCTGCAGTCGGTGCAGCTTGCCGGGTAGAACTGGCCAAACAACCAGTCGGCTGCCCGCAGTGGAATGCCACCCAGAAAGTCGTTGAGATCCACGGCCACCGGACCGGCATCGTTGAACACCGACAACTGCACCTCATTGCCGAAGACCATGCGCGTCAGCAATGGCGCAAATGATGCCGCGCCGACGCCACCCGCACTCGAACCCGCGACGAGAATCCTGCGCGCTTTCGGGAACATGGTTTTGGCCATGTCGATACCGGCGGATGCGTTCTCGAGGCCCCGGTGAAAACGTACCGGGCCAAACGGGAAGTTCGGATCGAGTACATCGTTGTCGCCGGTAAAGACGGAACCATCACAGTACGGCATATAGACGATCGAATAATCGGCCAGCGGATTGGGTGAATCCTTCATGCCGGCTGGGACCGAATCATCCCAGATGCCGAGCGGCACCTCGGGTGGCGGCTCCTGGTCCTCGGAAAGAATGTTGCAGAAGTAGAAATCCTGCCAGCAGGCGCCGCCGCCTTGCATGAAGATCAGCAGGTTCTTCGGGTCCCTGGACTTGGTGAAGACCGAATACGGCGTGCCCGCGATGCACAGCGGACCGTCGCCCGGATAATTCGGCGCATAGGTGTGTTTGGTCCAGCCATCGCCGACATCAGTCGATGTGGCCGGCGTAAATTGACCGAGATACTGGCTGGCACCTGAGTCAGCCAGTTCTTGCCGCGCTTGTGGATTCAGCCCTTTGGCGCCTTCATCGTCATTGCTCAGGGCGATGCCCGGGAACGACAGAAAAAAGACGCCGATCAGTAGGAAAGTAGTTTTCTGCATGACAGTTTCCCCGCGATTATGATGTTGTTTTGCCGCAGCCCAATTATACGCCTCGGAAGCATGCGTGGCAGCGGCGAATTCAGCTCGAAACCGGCGGCTGGTTCTCGCGGTACTCCTGAAGGCCAATATCCAGCCGATGAGCCGCACGAATGGCGCGGTCACCGGAATGACGCCAACGCGCTGATAGTTGTGACCTGGCCGTTGGATACCGGCACGCTGTGACCAATTCGTGATATTTCGATGATAACGGCGTGACATGTGGCGACTACGCTACCCACTCCATTGATCAAAGGGGTAGGTATCACCATGAAAAAGACAAGATTCATCGCCGCAGTTGCCGCCATCGCCGCTATCGTCGTCATGTCCACAGGCGCACTCGCCAAGGAACGGACGACCGGCAGAGGCACGGGGCCCGTCGTCTACGTGCTGTCACAGGGGCTGTTTTACGACTCCATCGTGGTAGCCGATTTGCCGGCACACGGCCGATTCCAGCAACTCCTGCCGGGCGTCGGTCCGTCCGGACTCGCCACGGAGTACGGCCCGGGCGATCACGATTACGTCGGTGGCCGATGGTGGGTCGATGCCAACGAGAACGGCTATATGGACGAAGAAGACGCGTACTTCCTGTGCCCGCTGTTGGGGCCGGGTCGCAGCGAAATGTAGCTTGAATGCCGCGAATGGCCGACGCAATGTCGGTCGTTCGCGGTACCCTAGTCATAGCGTCGCCCGTTGTGCTCGAGCCAGCCGGCAACGTGTGCGCCGCGCGGATCATGATGAGTCCAGTGAATGACGCCCCCTTGCGGGTTGGTTTCATATTGGCCATAGAACGCGACGCTGTCGCCCGTCCTTAGTGACGAAATTCGCGGCGCCAGATCGATATTGTGGGCGACCAGCACGGTTCGCCCGGAATTCAACTCCAGAATGAAGCGCTGATGGCGACTGCCGTCGTTGTCATCGGCAAGGAGACGCAGCACCGTGCCGCTACCCCGCACCTGCTCCCCGGAACGCCACTGCTCGCTGCGTGCGCTCGTTTGCGTGCCTGGCGTTTGAGCACGGCTCGCAGGGAGTTCGGGGATCAGGAATCGTTCGTAGGCGTAGTAGGCAGCAACCACGACGACGATGAATACGAGTCTTTTCATTCCAGGCTCAGTCCGTGCTCCGGGCGAGTGAAAAATCGCACGATCTCCACCATCGCCTCGGTGTCGAACCTGCAATAACGCAGCAGCTGCTCTTCGAGTTCGAGTTTTCGCACCATGTCGGTCTCGGGATTGATGGCCTCGATAAAGGCGTCCGACGCGGCGGTGCCCTCCGCAATGCCCTCCAGCTTTGAATAGTCCATTTGCGGGTTGATCGTCGGCAGCACAGCCTTGATGGACCACGATCCGAGCATGTCCGGGTGGTAGTAATTTAGTTTAATTACCGGATGTAAGTCCCAGAGCCTGCTGATTATTTTCTCCAAGGATTCAGCCAAATCGGGGAACATGTCGCGCAGGCCCTCGATGACCTTCTGCTCGTAGGTCGTGTACATCAGCACGGGCCCGGAATCCCCCAGACAGCCGATCAGCTTCTCGGCCAGGGCCCGCATCGGCGGCTGGCCGGAGAGATCCAGGAACTCCTCGTGGCGCAACTCCTGGTTCTCGTCCTCGATGTGGCAGGACCACTGCACCGGGATCGTTGCATACGGTCGGGTATCGGGCCAGATCGGCACGCCGGGGCCGATCGTCTCGAAATCCAGGTAGTAGCGCGGGTAGCGCAGAGCCTCGAGGGTCTGTCGGGCAGCGTCAAGTATCTCGGGCTCGCCCTTGCAGGTCACCCGGTAGATACGTTGCTGGGTTGCGGCCGTGATGCTGTGCTCATCGACATCGAGGATGTCGCGGGCGCCGAGCGCCACGTACTCACCCAGCTTCGCCTTGCTGCCGCCCAGACCCGAGATCGGGTAGCGTGTTTCCGTTGGCCAGCAATGGGTTTGAAACTGACAATCATAGGGCTTGTTGCACTGCGCGCCGACCTGCGTATCCGGCATCGGGCCCGTGACCGCGTCGCGCGCTTTTTCGACCAGTTCGACAACGCGCGGCTCGAGTGTACGGGCTTTTTCGGTCAGGTCGTGCTCGATGAGCAGCCCGTGGTAGTCGCCATTACCGCGATACACGAACTGGTTGTTGACATGTGCGAGGGATATGCCGGTGACGTTGATGCCCGAATGCCGCAGGACCCAGTCCTGAATCGCACAATCGAGCACGTGGTAGTCCTTGACCGAGGTCGAGGCCTTGACCTCGATCACCCGCCAGCTATTGCCCCCCACCTCGCGCTCGGGCATCAGCACATCGACCCGCACCAGAACGCCCTCGTGCCGAAACGTCGCCTCGAAGATCGGAAAGTTCGCCCCGGCATCGATGAGACCCCGGGTCTCGGCGATCATCGTCCTGAAGTCAAACGCGACCTCGACGGCGTCGGGGCTACCGTAGAGTTGCCGGGCAACGGCGCCAACCTGATGACCACCGGCAAACATCGACTCCATCTGTGGCGTGATAACACCCCACTCGGGGTGATGCTTTTCAAGGTGTAGCTTCTTCGGGCACTGCCAGGCGGAAATGAGGCGGGATTTGGAGAGATAAGGTTTGTTGGCTGTCCTGATCATGACACGACAAAATACCACAGATAAAAGAGCCGCCCGGATGGTGTTTGTTTCGTGAACACTGCGTTCGCGATCAATGGGTATCAGCGGTTCCGAGTGCCGGACAACCCCGGCCGCATCGATAAAGTGTCGCAAGTGGGCCGCAGGCACCAGCATAATAGAGCTTTCGACATGGCAACAGGAGGAACGTGATGGGACGCTGGCGTCCACCCGCCCCGAGCGCTTCGCCCTATATCACGCCGGCCGGGTTTGCCGCACTGCAGGAGGAACTGGAGAGTATCTGGCTGCGCCGGCGCGATGTCGTCGAAGCGCTGGCTGAGGCTGCCGCAGAAGGCGACCGCTCTGAGAACGCGGAATACATCTACCGCAAGAAAGAACTCGGTGGATTGGATAGGCGCATCCGCTATTTGCAGAAGCGTCTGCCGGTACTTAAAGTGGTTCGAGAAGCGCCCGGCAGCAATGCGATCTATTTCGGTGCGACCGTGGAACTGTGTGACGACGAGGACAAGACACGCGCCTATCGAATCGTGGGTCCCGACGAGACTGACGCCAAGGCGTTCGCGATCAGCATGGACTCCCCGCTCGCAAGGGCATTACTCGGCAAACACGTGGATGATGAGGTGCGAATCACGATTGGCGAGAAGACCACGACAGTGAGTGTAGTATCGATTCGCTACGAAATATGAGGTTGAGGGTTTGAAACAGGATTATTTGCAGATGAGGGTGCTCGAGCTGGCCCCTCAGGTCTATGTCTCCGGGCAGCTGTTCGAGCACGATATCCGGCTCGCGGCCAAACAGGGTGTTCGCAGCATCATGAACAACCGGCTTGACGGGGAGTCGATGGGACAGCCCTTGTCGGAGGATCTTGCGAGGACCGCCGGGGAACTCGGGATGACGTTCCTGCATCTCCCTGTCGACCCCAGAGCCATCACCCAACGCGACGTCGAGGAATTCGCGAAAGCACGCGACGAACTGGAGCGGCCTCTCCTCATCTTTTGCCGTTCCGGTGCGCGCTCGACGACGATCTGGGAGATGGCGGAGTCGAAGTAGTTGGGAATACCGCGCCAAAGCCGGCCGCAACCGGCTCAGCAGTTCTTCTCTGACCGATCTCTCACGGGATCGGCGTCAACGCCTGAAGATTCCCGCAAGTCGGCCGTCCGGCGCTTGACCCGAACGATCAGACCGATGTTCGGGTTTCTGCGCAGGCGGTCAGCCTGTTTGTTCGCGTGGTCGAGGACACAGTAATTGCTGTTCTTGCCTTTTGACATAATCTCAAGCCGCTGCCGATGTAAGGCATCGTCATTGAGACAAGCGCAATCAGCGCGTGAATCCCCTCACGCAGACAGACTGGATTCGTCGGCTACGCTTCAGCGCTCTGCGACGGTGACCTCTACCCTCGCTGTTTCTGCGGCGTCGTTAGCAGCCTGTTTGCTGCCACCTTCGCCATCGCCGGTCATCAGCGCACTGGCGGCGACGACTCCAAGTAACGCGCCGCCGAATCCGCCTGCAGCGGCGGCAATAAGAGTTCTGGACGGTGGGGGTGTGCTTGCATCGGCCATCGTTCGGCTCCTTCAGTTGGTTGACGTTGAATGCCAGTGCAGTCTAGATGCCGAACCCGGCAACCGCCAGCCGCGGGCTGTGCTTTCGTGGCATTGCGGTCAGCCAACCCATTTGTTATCAACACACGACGACAGACTCGATTACGGCACGCGCCCATGACGTCCGCACCGACGGTCACGACACTATTGCAGGACTGGCGCTCCGGCGACGCGGATGCGCTCGACCAGCTCGTGCCGCTGATTTATGACGATTTGCGCCGCATCGCGGCATCCCATATGCGGAGCGAAAGATCGGGACACACTCTGCAAGCCACTGCCCTCGTAAACGAAGCGTTCACGCGGCTGGCCGAGGCAAACGCCTCGTTTCAGAACCGGGCACACTTTTTCGCGATCGCGGCACGGACGATGCGACACATTCTGACCGACTATGGCAGGGCTCGGCGCAGCCAGAAGCGCGGCGGTGGCGTGGCGCCTGTCGCGTTGGACGAAGACCGCGTCGCATCGCCGGCATCGGCGGATATCGTGGATCTCGACGACGCACTGCAAAAGCTGGCGAAGATTGATGATCGAAAGAGCGATATTCTCGTTCTGCACTTTTTCGGGGGAATGACCTATGAAGAAACGGCGGAGGCATTGAACCTGTCTGCCGCTACCGTGGATCGGGAACTGCGCCTGGCGAAAGCGTGGCTTGCCAATGAACTCGAAGACGATTGAGCTAAGCAAGGAGCGCTGGGCGCGCGTCGACGAATTGTTCGACAAAGCGCAGCCGCTGGAGCGCGGCGAGCAGGCTGCCTATCTCGATTCGGCCTGCGCAGATGACGCCGAGTTGCGCGATTACCTGCTGGCCTTGTTGCAGAGCAATCCTGCAATTGACGCCACGATAGAGAACACGATCGTCGAGACGATCAATCTGGCATTCGGTGAAGGCGACCCGCACGCCGATGATATGAAAGGCGAAATGATCGGCCCTTATCGTGTTGAACGATTGCTCGGCACGGGCGGCATGGGCGTGGTCTATCTGGCGGAAAGAGCCGATGAACAGTTTGACCAGCAGGTCGCGATCAAGCTCGGCCGGCATCGCCTCGTCGATCCACAGACCGAATTGCGCCTGCGCAGTGAGCGACAGATTCTTTCGGATCTCGATCACCCCAACATCGCGCGCCTGCTGGACGGCGGCACGACCCGGGACGGTGTTCCCTACCTCGTCATGGAATACATCGACGGCATGCGCATCGACACCTACTGCGACCTGCACCGGCTGACAGTCGTCGAGCGCTTGCGGCTGTTCCAGACGATTTGCGCCGCGGTTCACTCCGCTCACCAGAATCTGGTCATACACCGCGACATCAAGGCCTCCAATATCCTGGTTACCGCAGACGGCACACCGAAGCTCCTCGACTTCGGTATCGCGAAACTGACGGATGCCAGCGGCGCGGCGACCGACGGGTTGACGCGCGAAGGTGCGGTCATCATGACGCCGGCAAACGCGGCACCCGAGCAGATACTCGGCAAAACCATTACGACGGCGACCGATATCTATGCACTGGGCCTGCTGCTGCACACCTTATTGAGCGGCTTTCGGGCCTACGAGACAGACGACCTGACGCCGAGCGAATTCGCGCACATCGTCTGTCAGCAAGACACGATGCGGCCCAGCCAGCGACTACAACAGGAAAGACTGATCGCCCAAACGAGCAGCGATCCCTGCGTATTACAGACGCTCGAGCGTATTGCGAGCGATCGCCGCAGCAGTCCGGAACGCCTGCAACGGCGACTGCGCGGCGATCTGGACACGATAATTCTCAACGCACTGCGCAAGGAACCGGAGCGCCGGTATCGATCGGTCAGCGCGCTCGCCGACGACATCGGCCTGCATTTGCGATGGATGCCGATCAACGCGCGCGCGGATTCGTGGCGCTACCGGACCAGCAGGTTCGTGCGTCGTCATTATGCAGCGGTGTCCGCGTCCGTTCTGGTCGTCGCCTTGCTTGCGACATTTGCAGTGCTGTTATCGATGCAGAATCGAATTGTCGTCAAGGAACGCGACACAGCGCGGGAAGTATCCCGCTTTCTCGAGGATATCTTCATGGCGCAGGATCCTGCGCAGGCGCGCGGCACGAGCATTACCGCTGAGGAAATACTTGCGTCCGGAGCCAGTCGAATCCAGGGAGACCTCACTGGCCGCCCCGAGATTCAGTCGGCATTGATGGGGACGATAGGCCGTGTCTATTTCAATCTCGGCGAGTATGAGCCGTCGCGTGAGATGCTCGAGCAGGCGTTGCAATTGCGATTGCAAACCGACGGTGAATCGCACGCAAATGTTGCAGTCGCCGGTAACGATCTGGCCGAAACCTTGATTCGTCTGGCCGATTACGAGCGTGCCGAAGATTTGCTCGACAGGTCGCTGACGATCAACCGGCAAGAAAGTGGCGCGTATTCAGCGGACGTCGCCAAAAACCTGTTTAATCTCGCAGAGCTGCACCTGAAAACCGGCGAACTTGACGAAGCGGAGGCTTTCGCGAGTTCGAGTATTGACATCTATACGCAGATCGACTCGGGCTACAGCATCGAGCTGGCCGAAGCAAAAAATATGCTGGCCCGGATTCTGCAGGTCCGGGGCGATCTCGACAGAACCGAGGAGTTGCTGCTCGAAGCGATAGACATCGTCACGACCAATGAAGGCGCCAATCACCCTCTGATGGCGTACTACCTGCAAAACCTGGGCGTGCTGCAGCGCTCGAAGGGTGATCTGCAGGCCGCCGAGGATACACTGGACCGGGCGATCGAGGCGACGCGACGAATTCTGGGTGACAAACACCATCTGTTGGCAGCAACGCTCATCAACAAGGGCACTCTGCTGCACGCGCGGGGCGACTATGACAACGCGGAACGCGTCATGCGTGACGCATTGTCGCTGCACATCGAGTCGCGCGGCGCCGGTCATCCGATGGTGGCTTACGATATGACCTTGCTTGGCATGTTGCTGCATGACCAGTCGGAACTGAGTGCGGCCGAGGATATGCTTCGCCGCGCACTCGTCATCTACGGCGAGGCGCTCGATGACGAGCATCAATACACGGCGTCGGCCCTCACCGAGCTCGGTGCCGTACTCAACTCGGCCGGCCGCCTCGCCGAAGCGCAAACCCTGCTCGAGCGTGCGCTGCAAATTCGTGAGAAGGACTATCCGTCCGACCACGAGCTGGTTGCCGGAACGCGGACGGAATACGCCGACACCTTGTCCCGCCAGGGCCGATTCGACGACGCCGAAGCGCTGCTGCTGCAAAGTATTGACGCACTTCGAGACAGACCCGGTCGGCGTCAGACGCGCGCAAACGAGGCATTGACGCGTCTCAACGAGTCAGCTGGCCAGACCATAACTGACCAGTAAGAAGGTTTGGCGATCAGGTCATCGTGCGCATCCATATACTGTCGCGAACGGCGACGCATGCATTGGAATTGGGGGTTTGAAGCAGGATTATTCGCGGAATACTGCTTTTGCAGCGGACCTTAGTCGCGACTCCTGGCCCAGTCCAGGACTGTGTCTACGTGGCGCCGCAATTGCGGGTCGAGATATGAGAAGTTGATGCCTCGATCGGTTATTTCCCAGTAGTGGGGCCGTTCCTCAGACATCAACATTTCGCGCACTTGCTTGACTCGCTCCGGCTTCTCGACCATCAAATCATTCGCGATGCGCCGGGCCCTCGACTCGTCGCCGCGGTCAAGAAAGAAAGCGGCCAGCTGGATTTGCGCTCGCCGGATTCCCAGTAGGCTCACCTCGTCCGACTCCTTCTTGATTTCGCGATCCAGTTCAAGGATCAGATCAAGCAAGTCGTCTACCTGAGTAGATTTCTGTCGGGCGGCATCCTCGATTAATCGACCGATGTCATACGCGGCAACCTCGAGCAGAAATGGCATATTAAGAGTGAAACCGAGCTGACCATAGAATTGGAAATGCAGCGCAATTTCACGAACCGCGTTCTCCTGCCCGGACCTCAGCAGTTCCTCTGCCATTTGTCGGTATTGGTTCATGATGTAGTAGCAGGTTCGCTGATCATTTTTGTTGATCGTGGCGCGCAGATAGCTGTTAAAGCACCGGATACACAGTTCAACGACAGCCGTCCTGGTCGTTGCGGCCGCACTGCCAATGCGATTCGTGTTGATTGCGATCAGATTGGTCATGTCGCGGGAACTGGAACTGCCAATGCTCACGAGACTCAGGTATTGCCGCATAACTTTGACATCCAGCCAGGTACCGGATTTTTCGATCTCACTGATTGAAGAGTCGCTCAGCGACACGAAATCAGGATCTCTCGCAACACACGGACTCACTAAGAACCAATTCTTTGGGAGGTTCGGAATGTGTTCCTGGTAGTCGGTAAGCAACTCGCACAAAGCGTTGATGCTTTTCATGGCCACAGCGCGGTCGCCTGTCTCCGAGGCGCGCCGCGCGATATCCTGCAACTCGTCAACCCGATTCAGCATGTAGTTTTTTGTCGGCTCATTGTCGTCGTTACCAACAGAATCAAACCGCCTTACTGCGGCGCCCTTGATCTTCTCGATAACGCTATCCGGCGAGAGGAACGACAGTACAAAAGCAAAATACGGCAGTAGCAGAGTCAGGGAAATGGTGACCATCGCCATACTGATCAGCAATCCGGCATTCGCTATAACCGCCTGGGTGCTGTCCCCGCCAACAAAAAGAGAATTCCAAATGCTGTGAATCGTAGCGACGACAAAAAAGCTCATTACGAAAATGTTCACGGGCTCGCGAACGAACATTGTCGTAATTCTGTGGCTGTACCGGTTCGCTGCCAATTCGACAACGATAGCCACGACTGTGATCGCGATCGCAAGCACAGCGGCCAGCAGTTCCGCGGCATTTGTGAGCACCTCGAAAGTAACATCGGGCCCGAGGCTTGTGAGCCGCTCAACCAAACCGCGCTCCGGTCCGGCAAACACGCCTTCAAGGGCCAGCGAGATCAGGAAAACCAGCAGCGTGACCACGGATATGCCGAAAAAAGCCACAGCCGCGCCGTACAGTGCCCGGGAATGAACGGTTTGTTTAGTATTCTTATTGAACATTACGGATTAAAGGCCATCCGGCAAAAGTCGCTGATGACAATGAGTTTAGCACTGACTTCAGTTATTCTCGTCGGACTATGCCAAATTCAAAAACGAAACTAAAACCATCATTCGTAACGAATGCGCACAAAGCGGTCCGCTCGAGCGTTGGCGCAAGTATTGACGTGCCAACGTTTCTTGAAAAATGTGCGACACTGACGCTCGCGGCACGCAAGACGATCGTCGAGCAAGCGCTGCTCGTATTGGCGGAAAACTACGTGCATCTGCCATACAAGCAGGCAATGCACGGCGTCAACGCCTTGCAGAGGCTTAAGCTACTGCAACACAAACTGCAACAGAGCAAGCAGTCACAGCTTTCCCACCCTGTCGAATTTCACAGGGAGATACTGGAGATCTTTAACTCGTTACACGATATGCATACAGATTACTTTCTGCCCGATCCTTTTCGGCAGATGACCGCTTACCTGCCGTTCCAGATCGAGGAGTGCTATGACGCTGGCAAATCCCGGCATTACCTGGTAACGAAATTACTACATGGTTTCGACCACAAGACATTCCGGCCGGGCGCGGAAGTCCTGACATGGAACGGAGTACCGATGGAGCGCGCTGTCGCCATCAGCGCCGCCGCAAATGCCGGAAGTAACGCCGCCGCCCGACGCGCTCGCGGTATTGATGCGATGACATTACGCCCACTGATTGCGCTGTTGCCGCCGGACGAAGAACGAGTCGTTGCCCAGTATTGCGACAACCAGGGTAGAAAGCACGAAATTCGGATTGAGTGGCAAATATTTGCACCGCCCGCGGAAACCGACAAAGTCGACCACGACAAGCCGTCAGCGTCTTCGTCGTCAATCGGTCTCGACCTCACCGCAGATCACATGCGGCTGGCGCGAAAAGTACTGTTTGCTCCAGAGGTAGTTGCCGCCGAGGCGGTAGCATCGTCGTCGCAAAGCGGCCGCGCTCAGGTACAAACCGAGGCGCTGGAAACGTGCATGCCAAAAGTTTTCATGGCGAGGCCGGTAACAACACCACACGGTGAATTTGCGTACATTCGCGTCAGAACTTTTGCCACAGAGAACCCGGACGCGTTCGTCGATGAGTTCCTGAGGCTGTTGGAACAGTTGCCGAAACGGGGCCTCGCCATAGACGTGCGAAATAATGGCGGCGGCAGCCTGCAGGCTGCCGAACGGCTGTTGCAATTGTTGACGCCACGAGAGGTACATCCACAATCGCTTCAGTTTCGCAATACACCTTTGAACTTGCGAATATGTCAGCGCCATAAGAACGGCGAACTCGGATTCGACTTATCGCCGTGGATACCATCAATGCTTCGCGCGATCGAAACTGGCGCCGTCTATTCGAGCGCATATCCGCTCACTTCGCGAGAATCCGCCAACGCAATAGGACAGCGCTACCACGGACCGGTTGCGCTCATTACGGATGCGAGATGCTATAGCGCTACGGATGCATTCGCCTCGGGCTTTCACGATCACCAGATTGGACCGATCATCGGCGTTGACCACAATACAGGCGCGGGCGGCGCCAATGTCTGGACGCAGGAGTTTCTCAGGCAATCGTTGATCAAGCCCGGGCTGCGGGATCCGGAATCTCCATACAAAAAACTACCCGGAAATGCAGCATTACGCGCAGCAATGCGACGAACGCTTCGCGTCGGCAAACAACACGGCACACCGGTCGAAGACCTTGGCGTGACCCCTGATCACTACCACCCGATGACAAGGAATGATCTCCTTGAATCCAATGTTGATCTAATCGCAGCGGTAGCCAAGCGAATCGACCGAATGCCTAAACGCTTGTTGGAGTGCAGTGTGTCAGCCTCCGGAGAATTGCTGGACCTGAAATTTGCAACGTTTGGGCTCGATCGGCTCGACATCTACGTTGACGGTCGCCCGTTTGCTTCTCCGGATGTTGGCGATGGCGAGTCCGACTGCCAAATTAGCAGACCGCCAAACGCCCAGTCCCTGGATATTCGGGGCTTCGTAAAAGGAACGCACGTTGCATCGAGACGCATTTCCCTAAGCGGCGACTGATGAACGTTGGCGAAAAGCTGGCCAGGTTTGCACCCCAGGTACAGCTTAGAGATGTACTGGCCGGGTTCGACGATGGCACAAAGCAAATGCCCTCGCAGGAATCAGGGCATGCCGCACTTTTGTTTATTGATTTGAGCGGTTTCACAGCGCTAACAGAGCGATCCGCAGCACGCGGACGCCGCGGCGCCGAAAATCTCACCGAGATTATTAATCAATATTTCGGTAAAGCAACGGATCTCATCCTCGATCACGGAGGAGATATACTTTTTTACGCCGGCGATTCGATCCTCGCCATCTGGCCTGCTGAAAAGAGCGAATCATTGGCCGAGGCCGCGCAAATGGCTGCGGGCTGCGCACTGGAAATTCAAGTGCATGTCAGCGATCAAGCAAAGACCGAGAGTGATTCGCTGAGGTTTCGCGCCTCCGTCACTTCAGGGGCTGTCTCTTTTCTGCAGGTCGGTGGAGCTCATGACATATGGCAGTTTCTCGTGTCGGGAAAACCTGTTGTGGAGATCGCAGAAAATGATCGATGCACCCGTCCCGGTGAAGTAGTTGTCACACAATCAACGTGGCAGCTAATCGATAAGGGCTTTGTCGGGAATGAGATCGACCAGGGACGCCGCAAACTGGTTTCCCGACGCAATGACGTTACGGCGCGCTCACCGGATCCTGTGCAAGTACCCATCGGAGCTGAAACCGTACTCGTCGGTCTTGTGCCTTCTGTCGTCGCCACACGAACCAGGGCCGGCTACGACGAATGGCTTGCCGAGTTTCGAAACATCGTGGTCTTATTCATCAACTTCGTCGGGCTGGATCAGACTGAAACCGACCTGCTGGACAAACTCCAGCCGATTGTGAAATACCTGCAGGAAATCATCACCGGACTTGAAGGTACGGTATACCAGCTCCTCATGGATGATAAGGGCGCGTCGATGGTTGTGGGTTTTGGGTTGCCGCCGTTCGCGCATGAGGATGATGCCCGCCGCGCCACACTGGCTGCCATCGAGATTCGCGAGTGGCTTGCCAATCAAGGGGTAGAAGCGTCAATAGGTATTGCCAGCGGGCCGCTCTACTGCGGCATATACGGGACAGAGCGCCGGCAGCAGTACACGATTGCCGGAAGCGCTATAAACCTCGCCGCCCGGCTCATGCAAAAAGCGGATGGGCGAATTCTGTGTGACACGTCGGTCGCCAGTCGAGCCCAAGTCAATAATGCTTTCGAGCCTTTGCATCCAATCACGATGAAGGGCCACAGCAGCCCGACATCAGTATTCCGCGTTCAAACACCGGACGAAAATACAACCACAGCCATCACCCGGCAAACCACCAACATCGCGATTTTTGGCAGAGACGAGGAAACAGCGAAGATCGAGCAGGCGTTGCGTGAAGCGCAGAACGAGGGTGCCGGCAGCCTGCTGCTACTCGAGGGCGACGCCGGTATCGGTAAATCGACACTCATGGAATACGCTGCGTCGCGTGCCCAGGACCTCAATATCGCCGCACTCAAAGGCGGTGCCGACGCGATTCGCAAAGATTCCTCATTTTATCCCTGGCGCCAGGTTTTTGCGACCCTGCTTGAACTCGAGCCGGGCTCGGAAAATACGGAGGAGATGACATCACGTCTTATTCAATCGCTGCCGAAAGAAAGACGCCAACTCGCACCATTATTGAGCGCGGTTCTTCCATACGAAATTCCGGATAACGACGTTACCAAGCGAATGAGCGAAGAAGTACGGGCGGACAACACTCTGAGCCTTTTGCTTGAAGTGTTGGGCACGGCTACCGAAAACGGTTCGATCGGAATCTTTCTGGAGGATGCCCACTGGTTCGATTCGGCTTCCTGGAAACTTATTTCGCTCGTGGCGCGCAGCAATGACTCGATTCTGTTTGTCATCAGCACTCGACCGACGGAAGTCGAGCATCCGCTGTTGTCGTCGCTGTTCGAACTGGGTGGCGCGAATAAACTTCACGTTTCCCCGCTATCGGCACCAGCCACCGTTGATCTTGTTTGCCATCGCCTTGGCGTAGATTCCACGCCTGAGTCGGTGTCCGAGTTTGTGATGGAGAAAGCGGGCGGAAACCCGTTTTTCAGCGAGGAACTCGCCTACGCATTACTCGAATCCGGAGTCATCACTATCGCCGATCGTGTTTGCGAGCTGGCAGATCCTGATACAGACCCGGGCAAATCGATGGCGAACATGCTGGCTGACAAAGGACTGCCCGACACGATCCAGGGAATAGTTACATCGCGCATCGATCGGCTGTCCGAGCAACTCCAATTCGCCATCAAAGTTGCAAGCGCCATCGGTGTCAGGTTCACAGTCGACTCCCTGGTTGCGGTTTACCCGGAAGCTACAAGTAAGAAGAGCATGCTGAGGTGGCTCGATGAACTGAGCGAAGGGGATTTCATTGATGTCGACAGTGAAAACAGTGGTGTTTTCGAATTTCGACATGTCATTACGCGCGACGTTGCTTATCACTCGATGTTGTTTTCACAGCGAAGGAAGCTTCATCGCAGAATCGCATCGTGGTTCGAAGAACAATCGAACTCCACAAGCGAGTCGATGCAACCGGTACTCGCTCATCACTGGCAGCATGCAGACGAATGGGAGAGAGCCACCAGCTACCTGACCAGGGCGGGCGATAATGCAATGCGGAACTTCTCAAACAGGGAAGCAATATCGTTCTATTCCGATGCGCTTGAAATCAGCAACAAAGCCTCTGAAGACGGCCAGGGCTTCGCGACCACAGATGATCGGAGACACTGGAAACTTTCGATTGGCCGCGCGCATTTGAAGGAGTCGGAATACCAGACCGGTCGAACTCATATCGAGCAGGGACTCAGCCTTGCAGGAATCGAGATGAAGAAGGGCAAGTTGCGCCCGATTTTTGGCCTGTTCTCGCAGATGGGCCGCCAGGTTCTGCATCGCTACAGGGCCGGCCGGATTGTTGGCAGCAGGCACGATGATCGAAAAAGCCTGCTCGAGCAGGCGCGTGCGCTTGAGGGGCTGGTCGAAGCGTATTTTGTCGCCAATGAGAATATCCGCTGTCTCCATTGTGCGTTTCAGTCCCTTAATATCGCGGAACTTGCCGGTCCGTCCCCGGAGCTTGCTCGCGGTTACGCCTCCGTAGGCGCAATCATGGGTTTCATTCCTTTGCACGGCATCGCAAAAAAGTATTGCGATCGGGCTATGGACGCTGCTGAGAAGACCGATGAACCGGAGACCCTGGCCTGGGTGTCATTGGCTTATGGCGTGTACGAAGCCGGAGCCGGCAATCTGGACGAGGCCAGGCGGCACCTGTTCAATACAACCGCCGTAGCGAAAAAAAGAGGAGACCGACGACGTTGGGACGACGGCACGCAAAACCTCGCGGCGACCGCCTATATTCGCGGAGAATTGGACAAGTCCCTTGAATTCGGAAGCGATCTCTTTTCTTCGGCGGAGCGTCGCGGAGACAAAAAAGATCAGGCCGAAGCACTTCGCTGGATTATTCGAGTGCGCCTTGCCCGGCGCAATCTGGAGAAATTGCCGGAACTGATTCAGCGATTTCTCGATCTGCGTCAGGGAGAATCCGGGATTGGCGAGAAGTACAGCGCCGACGTCCGCGTGGCACAGGCGGATTTTGTGTATGCCGCCGGCGATCTGGCAAAGGCGCAAGCGCTTGCCGATGACGCAATGACGTTAGTCGGTCGCGGGCCCTCAAACTTCTACGATGTGTTCGTTGAGCAGTCTGCATTGGCTGACATCTATTACGCTCTTTTCAGCAACGCAACATCAAATAAGAATTTCTCCCAGCTCAATTCACTGGTCAATGTCATCAAGCGGCATGCACGCGTATTCGCCGTGGCCGAACCCACGGCCCGGTATTGGGACGGAGTGATTAAGCGACTCAGAGGACGTCACAAGGCTGCCAGGGCTGCGCTTGAATCCGCCATTGACTGTGCGGAGCGCATGAAAATGCCAATCCAGGAAGCAAGAATTCGTGCGGAGCTGGCGAAAAACAAGACCATTTCTGAGAGCGCCAGAGAACGTCACCTGGCCGGTGCGGTGAAAATCTTGTCTGCCGCACGCGCACGGTCTGATCTCGCAAGGATTGACGCTAATTGATATGAGCGGAGAGACCCTTGCATATGACGCGGCCGCAAGCGAGTGCATTGATCGTGCTCTTGAAAGACTATCTGCGGAAATTCGTGATCGAACGCCGAACATGGCGCCTGCCGTGAGCAACTGGATGGCGTCTCTTTCACACTCGCGTACCCCCGCCGACTACTTCAAGGACATTCGCGGATTCCCGATGCTGCGTCTGCCCCGATGGCTGGCTGAATCAACCGATGCAAATGAAGACGTAGATTTTCAGGACGGCCTTGCATACTCGACAGTGAGCGGCTACTACTTCGTTCGCCTTATTGACAACCTTATGGACAATCAGGCCACGAACGAAAAAGCGATTCTCTCAATTAGTGCTTTGTTTCACACAGAGTTTCAGCGCATATACCAGGAGTACTTCGCGGCGACGCACCCTTTCTGGGAAATATATCGACGTGAATGGGCGCGCGGATTCGATTCGGCCGCTGCAGAAGCCAGCGCCACTGACATAGACGAAGATCGGTTCTACCAATTGTCCGCGACTAAAACTTGCGCCGGCAAGATTCCCCTCGCCGCGACTGCATTTCATTTCTCAGCGGAGGACAGGCTCCCTGAGTGGAACAATTTTTGCGATGCGCTTAGTGCATGGATACAAATGCGGGACGATATGTCCGACTGGTATCGCGACCACCGATGCGGCGCAAAGACATTTTTTCTTTCCAGGAGCAATGCGAATCGCTTGCCCGACGAGACACTGCTTGCATGGCTCGGCCGTGAAGGCGCGAGCTGGGGCACAGAGCAGCTACAGGGTATGCATCAGAAAGTCCGCAAGGCCGGAGCGCCGCTTAACTCGCAATCGTTGGACCGCTACGTGGATGAGCTCGAATCCTGGATGGTCACGTGGACAAGTAACTTTGGGCGTGCTATAGCGGAATTGGCGAAAGTTGCAAAGGCATTGGCCTGAGCAAGCAAATTACGGAAAACTGGTCTATTATGAATCGCGCTCTGTGTGATTAATGACAAAACAGCCGGAACACGGTTACCAAGGGAAATTTTATGAAATTTGAAACAATGATCGATAAAGTAATGAACGACCCAAGCTTTCGTGAGGGCATCAGGACGGATCCCGAAGGGACGCTAAAAGCGCACAATTTCGATGCGCACCCTGAGAAAGTCGAGGCACTGAAGAACGTTGACTGGAGTTCGCTCGACAAGGTACGAGATTCGTTCGGGGACGATGACAGCATCTGCTAGATACTAAGCGGAATGGAACACCCGAGAGGCGAGTTATTCACATTAGCTGATGTTGCAGCACTCGGCATCGCCGGCGATGTCCTGTGGCTGTTCGCGTATGCGATGATCATATGGGTGGGGTTTAAAAATAAGACCTACGCAATTCCAATAGTCGCCGTCTGCCTGAATTTCTCGTGGGAAGCCATATTCGCGGTATTTCGCCCGCCGTTGACGTCGGCGGGCGATTTGGACTTGCCAAAACTTTCCATGTTCATCGGGTGGATGGTGATCGATGCAATTATCGTTTACCAGTGCTTCAGATACGGTAAGCAACAGCAGACTGTCGCCGCGATCAAACGGTTCTTCAATACCGGTCTGGTCATCTGTCTGTTGATAGCAGCAGTCTGGATGTGGACATTTACTGATCAGATTCATGACAGCTCCGGTCACATGACGGCGTATACAATCAACCTGATCATGAGCATGTTGTTCGTCGATATGTTTTTCAGGAGACCGGATCTCAGAAACCACTCCTACAGCGGCGCGTGGCTAAAGTTTTTTGCCACCGGCGTCATCTCTTTGGCTAACGGAATTGTGATGGCAGAAAAGGGAGTTAATAGCTATTTCCTTTTTCTGATGATTTCCGTGTTCACATTCGACCTGCTTTACATTCTCTTGTTAAGACAAGCGAGAAACCAGACAAATCTTGTCCCGGCGTAAAGCGATAGTTGTTGGTGCAGGGCCGGCCGGATCGACGATAGCGTGGCTCCTCGCAAAGCAGGGATTCCAGGTTGCTGTGTTCGACCGCCGAACCGATCCAGCTACCGACGACTACGCTTCCCGTCGCTCTCTCAATATCGCCATAGCTCAAAACAGCGTTGACTTACTGGCGAGCTCCGGTCTCGATCGCCCAATCATCGAATGCACTGTCCAGCTGTCCAAGCGAGCGATACACAGTCGGAGCGGCACCATCACGGAACAGCGGTATTCAGATCAGATCGACGGGCCATCCTCACTCCTTACACCGCCGGGCGGTGTGAGGTCGGGTTCCAGGCTCGATATTGCGAATGCTCTTTTTGAACACGTCCGTACGAGTCAGCACGTTAGTTTCCATTTCAGTTCTGCCGTTCGCGCAATTAACGCGTCCGGCGGTACCGTCGAACTGGCAAGCGGTGAAATTATTACGGCAGATCTGGTCGTTGGTGCCGATGGCGCCAATTCGGTCGTGCGTTCTGCAATCGAAGATCGTCACGGTACTCATACAGATAGATCGAAGTTCAACTATGCGTACAAAGAACTCTTCGTTCCGGCCGACGTCGCACTCGATGGATCAGCGTTTCATATCTGGCCACGTCAGGGATCCCTGATCATGGCGCTTCCGAATCGGGACGGATCTTTCCGTGCTTCATATTTCTATCCGGTCGACGGCGTGACATCCGACAGCGGGGCTGGGGTTGACCGGGCATTGGCACTGTTTCGCGAGAATCATGCGGACTGTGTACGGTACTTTCCCCAATACGCCTCGGAATTACGCGTTAATCCTGAATGTTTAATGTTTACGCTAACGACGGAGACCTGGTACGCCGAACGGGCAGCGCTTGTCGGGGACGCCTGCCACACGATCCTGCCGTTCACCGGGATGGGACTCAATCTGGCCTTCGAAGACTGCATCGTCCTGAGCCAGAATATTGAGCACTATCCGGACGTGACCGCGGCATTTGAAGCCTACGTCAATACCCGCAAGAGCATGACGGACGACGCTGCGGGCAAAGCAAAGATTCTGGGGCAGATTGTCCTGGCACTCTTGCCAGAAGATGGTGTTTTCGGGCAGATTAACTAGATTCGGCGCGGGAGCCTGCTATTTCGCCGAGTGAACAATCAAGATAAATAAACAGGGAGAAAGCGATGCCAGCGCCCAACGCGGGACTGTTAATGAATATCGCCGTGTCGTCGGTGCCGATGGCGCCGAATCCGCAGACCGGCCAAAAACTGGCCAATGCGATCAGCAAGGTAATAGGAAGCGCCTGCGAGGACTTTCTGCAACGGGTTTTCATGGAACCGGGGGTCCCCTGCAACGTGACGCCGCCTGCGATGGTTGGCACTGTCATCGGTATGGGACGACTGACCGGCGCCTGCCCAACCCAGGCGGAGATCAAGGCGAATGCAATGTCTGTCATCTCCTCCTCCGGGATGTCGAGGCCCGGTCAGGACAGTTTCACCGAAACGATTTCCAAGGTAACGGCGAAGGGGCTGGCAGAATTCATGGCGGCCGCCCAGGTTCTTCCCGGCACGCCGATCGCCGGCGGCGTTACGGCGGCTCCGGCCAGACTGACAGTCTCGCTGCCAACCGTAAAAAGCCAACTCAATATGCTGGCGCCCCCAAAGTTTCCGGGCGCGCCTGCCGTGCCAACGGTCAGCGAATTGCCGCCGGACTTCCCCCAGATCGTTGTCAAGGTCATGGTCTATGCGCTGGAACAGATGGCACAGATGGTCATGGTTGCACCGGGAATTCCGACCCCGGCAAATCTGACGGCCGGGCCCGGCAAGCTGATGTAACGGCAGGGTTTAGCCTTTGCACCGCAGCGGTCGATGGGTGACCCTGCTCTGCCCATCGGCGGCCAGCCTGTACGATCTTGCGAAGGTCGACATTAAAGTGCGGCAGCAATAGGTTTCGACAACAATCACCTGTTGCCGCCGCCAACTGTCTCGTTGATCACACCGTTGAGCTTGTCGATGCACTCCAGCAAATGCCGGTCCTCCACGATCATCGGAGGGGCAAGCAGAATGTGCGGTACCGTCAGGTTGTCGAATGTAACCCCTCCCGGGTAGACGATGAGTCCATGCCGCATCGCCGCGCGGCGCAGCTTTTCGGGCAGGTCGGCGCCGTCCTTGAAACCGGCTTTGCTTGCCTTGTTTCCGACGAGTTCGAGCCCCAGCAACAGGCCGCGGCCCCGAATGTCTCCAACATTCGGATGGTCCGACAGGCGGTCGCTCAACAGGCCCCTGAGGCGCGCGCCCATCGTTTCCGTTCTCTCCAGCAAGTTGTCGCGTTCCATGACTTCCTGCACCGCCACCCCGGCAGCGCAGGCGACAGCGTGGCCAATGTAGGTATGCCCGT
>JAOTVR010000197.1 GCA_029863305.1 Gammaproteobacteria bacterium
GCGGGGTTTCCGCGCAGGACTTCCATCAGCAAACGTTCGTAGGCATCCGGATAGCGCAGACCGAATGTCTCTTCGAAACTCAGGTCCAGTGAAACCGGCCGCAATTCAAACCCACCGGGCCCGGGCTCTTTCGCCATCAGCGTCAGCTTCACGCCTTCGTCCGGCTGCAGGCGAATCGTCAGCCGGTTCGGCACCACATCGAATTTTTGCTGGGGAAATATGGAGTGTGGAACATCCTGGAACTCGACGACGATCTCGGAATGCTTGCCCTTGAGCCGTTTGCCGGTGCGCAGATAGAACGGCACATTCGACCAGCGCCAGTTGTCGATTTCGAGCTTGAGTGCAACAAACGTTTCGCTGTTGCTTTCGGCGCCACCCAGTTCTTCGTCGTATCCAGCAACGGTCTCACCCTTGATCGCGCCGGCGGTGTATTGGCCGCGTACGGTGTTGGTCTTTACGGCTGCCGCCCCGATCGGCCGCAGCGCCCGCAGGACCTTGATCTTTTCATCGCGCACGGCGTCATGGTGCAGACTCGAGGGTGCCTCCATCGCCGTCAGACAAACCAGCTGCAACAGGTGGTTCTGCACCATGTCACGCAGTGCGCCCACCCGATCATAGAATTCGATGCGTCCGCCAACGCCAAGATCCTCCGCAACCGTTATTTGCACGTGATCGACCGCGCCGCGACGCCATAACGGTTCGAACAACGAGTTTGCAAAGCGCAGCGCGAGCAGATTCTGCACCGTCTCCTTGCCGAGATAGTGATCGATGCGATAGATCTGGTTTTCTGCGAAACACTCACCGACCTGATTGTTGATTTCAGACGCAGAGTCGAGATCGCGTCCCAGTGGTTTCTCGAGAACGATGCGGCTGTCCGGCGTTATCAGGTCGTTCGTCCTGAACCCCATTGCGATAGGGCCGAACAGGCTCGGCGCCGTCGCCAGGTAAATGACGCGAATGCGACTCTCTTTGCCCGCGAGGATCTTCTTGAATGGCCCCCACTCATCGTGGCTCTTCGCGTCGGCTTTGACGTACTTGATGCGGCTGCTGAATGTGCGCCATTGATCGGCATCGAAATCGTCGCTCGCAAGATTCTCGTGCAGAGCTTCCTCGACCTGGTCGAGGTAGGCCTTGCGACTGAGGGAACTGCGGCCAACGGCGACGATGCGGCTGTCGGCCGTGAACTGACCATCGCGATCGCGGTGATACAGCGCCGGTAGCAACTTGCGCATCGCCAGGTCGCCGGTGCCGCCAAAAATAATGAGGTCGAAAACATCGACCGGTAGCAACTTGGCCATGGAGGTTTCCTGAGGATTTCTGAAATTTTACTACATGTTTTAACGAAAGAGCCACTATTACTGGAATATTCTGATAATTTTCTGTAGTTTCACTACATGCTAGGCAAAATACAGCAACAAATGCCCGACCTCAGTCGCGCCGAACAACGTGTTGCCCGCTGGGTGACCCAGCATCCGAAGCGAGCTGCCAAAGCCACGCTTGCGGAGGTCGCAAGGGAGTGCGGCGCCAGCGAGCCGACCGTCATTCGTTTTTGCCGGCGCATCGGACTGGGCGGCTTCCGCGATTTTACAATTGAATTGACGGCGGCGTTGAGCCGGCCGGCGAGTTACACGCATCGCGACGTACGTGCCGACGACGACATTGCTGACGCCGCTGCAAAGGTCATGGAATCCTCGATTCAGGCCCTGGTTGACGTGCGATCCAGACTGTCCTCGATGCCGATAGCGGCTGCCGTGCAGTCGATGTCAGGTGCGCGGCAGTTGGCGTTTGCTGGTCTCGGCGCATCGGGTCACGTCGCGCTCGATTCCTGCCACAAGTTTTTCCGCCTCGGCATCCCGTGCACACCGCTGACCGATACCCCGACGATCCTGCAGTACGCTTCAATCGCCGGGCCCGGCGACGTTCTCATCGTCGTCTCCCAGACGGGCCGCTGGCCCGAAATCAGTCGTGCGGCAGAATTGGCCCAAAATGGCGGCGCAGCGGTTATAGCGCTGACCAACCCGGAGACCCATCTCGCCGCTGTAGCCGATATCGTGTTTCCGTATTACGCGCTCGAGGATACGAGTATCTACACCCCGATGAGCTCCCGATTGGCGCAACTGGCCTTGCTCGACGCCCTGCAAGTCGCGCTGGCTTTGGAGATCGGAGCGCCGGCAATGAAGAAGCTGCGACAGACGAAGAATGCGCTGCTGGATCGCATCACCCTGTAATCCTTGCATATAGTTACTTACCACACCTAACATCGTACATCGTTTGTGTTAAAAGCTTGCGTTCGGCAGGCAATAGTCCACTACACTTTTGGCGTGAAGGTTGAAAACCCCACATCGCGCGATATCGCGGACCTCGCTGGCGTCTCGCAGGCGACGGTGTCGCGTGCCTTGCGCAACAGCCCGCTGGTGCGCCCGGAGACGCGCGATCGCGTCCAGCAAATCGCCCGTGAGCTCAACTATTTTGTCAATCGCAACGCCGCGGGCCTTCGCACCCATCAAAGCAACACGATCGCCTTGTTATTGTTCGATGAATCGGACGGAACAGACAGACGCATGAATCTGTTCTTCTGGTCAATGCTCGACAACATCACGCGCTCGGCTGCTCGCCTTGGCTATGACGTTCTGGTGTCGTTGCAGCAGTTGACCGACGACTGGCAT
>JAOTVR010000024.1 GCA_029863305.1 Gammaproteobacteria bacterium
TGCACTCATTGCTTTCGGTTACTGCCGGTACCAAGGAGCCGGCGAAACTCATTGTCATGCAGTACAAGGGCAGTGCCGGCAAGAAGCCGATCGTACTTGTCGGCAAGGGCGTTACCTTCGATTCGGGCGGCATTTCGCTGAAACCGGGCCCTGGCATGGACGAAATGAAATTCGACATGTGCGGCGCCGCTGGCGTCATAGGCACAATGGCAGCCGTCGCGAAATTGCAATTGCCGATCAACGTCAACGTGGTTGTCCCTGCGGTCGAGAACCTTCCAAGCGGTAAAGCGACGCGGCCCGGTGATATCGTCAAGAGTATGTCCGGACAAACGATCGAGATCCTCAATACCGATGCCGAAGGTCGATTGATTCTTTGTGACGCGCTGACGTACTCGCGCCGCTTCAAGCCGGAGGCGATAATCGACGTCGCAACGCTGACAGGTGCTTGTGTGGTGGCGCTCGGCCATCATCGGACGGCGGTCATGAGCAATAACGACGAATTATCGGCCGACATCGTCGCCGCCGGCGTATCGTCTGACGACCGGGGCTGGCCCATGCCGCTCGGTGATGAGTGGGCCGAGCAGTTGGAGAGTAACTTCGCCGACATGGCGAATGTTGGCGGCCGCGACGGCGGCGCCATCACGGCCGCCTGTTTCCTCGGGAAGTTCACCGCAGGCATGAACTGGGCACATCTCGACATTGCCGGAACGGCCTGGAAATCCGGCAAGAAGAAAGGCGCAACCGGGAGGCCCGTGCCGATGCTGACAGAGTTCCTTCTGAGCCGATGCGGCGCGCTGCCGTAATGGCCAGGGTCGATTTCTACATTCTCAGTCAGACAGGCCAGCATTCGCGTCAATCCTTTGCCTGCCGTCTGGCTGAAAAGGCCTATCGCCTGAACCATACCGTGCACATCCATGCAGCGAGCCGTAGTGACGCCGAGCGGCTCGACGAGCTGCTGTGGACTTTTCGCGATGGCAGCTTCGTCCCGCATCACTGCCTCACCAAATCCGTGGCGAGTCAGGAATCGCCGGTCACGATAGGTTGTGACGACAAACAGTTCGCGCCACGCGATCTCCTGATCAATCTGTGCGACGACATTCCTCCGTTCATCGAGGCTTTCCCGCGCGTCGCAGAGCTCGTAAGCTCCGACAGTGACTGCAAGCAATTGAGTCGCAAGCGATTCGCCGCGTACCGTGATCAGGGACATTCGCTCGAGACCCACAACGTTTAGTCCGTCACGTACACCTCAAAAACGACCTCAACAAGCTATGCACAAGGCCTACAACCCACAAGACATCGAACAGCGAGTGTATGCCCGCTGGGAAGAACGCGGCTACTTCGCGCCGCAAGGCGACGGTGTGCCCTATTGCATCATGATCCCACCACCCAATGTGACGGGCACGCTGCACATGGGGCATGCGTTTCAAGACACGATCATGGATGCCCTGACGCGCTACAAGCGCATGATGGGGCAGCGCGCGCTTTGGCAGCCCGGCATGGATCATGCGGGCATCGCAACGCAAATGGTCGTCGAGCGCCTGTTAGCCAGTGAAGGCACATCACGACGTGAATTGGGACGGGAAAAGTTCGTCGCGCGCGTCTGGGACTGGAAAAAGCATTCCGGCGGGCAGATCGAGCAGCAGTTGCGACGCATGGGCGCATCGGTAGATTGGAGCCGTGACCGGTTTACGATGGACGAAGGACTCTCGCAGGCAGTAACAGAGGTATTCGTCAAACTCCACGAAGAGAATCTCATATACCGTGGCAAGCGACTCGTCAACTGGGACCCGGTACTTCACACGGCACTGTCTGACCTCGAAGTGCTGTCAGAGGACGAAAGCGGCAAGCTCTGGCATTTCCGCTATCCGCTCGCATCGGGTGACGGTTACCTGGTCGTCGCAACGACGCGTCCGGAGACCATGCTGGGCGACAGCGCGGTTGCGGTGCATCCGGACGACGATCGTTACAAGGCGTTGGTCGGACAGGAGATTATCCTGCCGATTGTCGGCCGCCGCATACCGATCATTGCCGATCACTACGTTGAGGCGGAGTTCGGAACTGGCTGCGTCAAGATCACACCGGCGCACGATTTCAACGACTATGATATTGGCAAGCGTCACGATTTGCCGATGTACAACATTCTGACGGACGACGCCGCGCTCAACGATGAGGTGCCGGCGGCTTACCGTGGAATGGATCGTTTTGCTGCGCGCGACGCGATTATTGACGAATTCGAGACGCTCGGACTTTTGGAAGCAATCGAGGACTACGTCGTCAAGATTCCACGCGGTGACCGCAGCGGCGCAGTCATCGAACCGTATTTGACGGATCAGTGGTACGTGAAGATCGAACCGCTCGCCAGACCGGCCATTGAGGCCGTCGAGACCGGCAGGATTCGTTTCGTTCCCGAAAACTGGTCGAAAACCTATTTCGACTGGATGTACAACATTCAGGACTGGTGCATCAGCCGCCAGCTGTGGTGGGGTCATCGGATTCCGGCGTGGTACGACGACGACGGTGCTATCTACGTCGGTTACTCGGAACAGGACGTGCGCGACAAGCATGCGCTGGGCAACGATATCGCATTACGTCAGGATGAAGACGTCCTCGATACCTGGTTCTCTTCCGCATTATGGCCATTCAGCACGCTCGGATGGCCAGAAGAAACGGACGCGCTCGACGAGTTCTATCCGGGTGACGTTCTCGTCACCGGCTTCGATATCATCTTCTTCTGGGTTGCCCGCATGATCATGATGGGACTCAAGTTCATGGGCGACGTGCCGTTTCATGAGGTCTACATACACGGGCTGATTCGCGACCAGGACGGTCAGAAGATGTCCAAATCCAAAGGCAACGTTCTCGATCCGCTCGACCTGATTGACGGTGTGGATCTCGAATCACTGATCGCCAAACGAACGTCGGGCCTGATGCAGGACCACCTCAAGCCGAAAATCGAAAAGTCGACCCGCAAGCAGTTCCCGGACGGCATCGATGCCTATGGATGCGACGCGCTGCGATTTACATTCGCAGCGCTGGCGACGACCGGACGCGACATTCGCTTCGATCTGGGGAGAATTGAGGGCTACAAGAATTTTTGTAACAAGATCTGGAATGCGGCTCGCTATGTGTTGATGAATACTGAAGACATGAGCGCAGGCGACATCGAACTGACATCGGCTGACCGATGGATCAGAGCCCGATTCGACCAGGCTGTCACAAGTGTGCATGAGAATCTCGCGACGTATCGGCTGGACTTGGCTGCACAGGCAATATATGAATTTATCTGGCACGAATTCTGCGACTGGTACCTTGAGTTATCCAAACCGGTACTGCAAAGCGAAACTTCGCCTGCCGAACTGAAGCGCGGCACGCAGCGCACACTCGTCGAAATGCTCGAATCGCTGCTGCGACTTATTCATCCGCTGATGCCTTTCATCTCCGAGGAAATCTGGCAGCAAGTTGCGCCACGCGCCGGCATCGAGGACAAAACAATAATGTTACGTCCATACCCTGAGGCTGATGGTGCGTCTGACGACGACGCCGCTGTAGCCGACATTGAATGGGTCAGGCAGTTCATTCTGGGTATTCGTCAGATTCGCGGCGAAATGGACATTCCCCCGGGCAAGAGGCTGCCGGTCATCCTGCAACACGCCGGGGATTCCGATCGCCAGCGCGCAGATGCCTATGCGGCCCTGTTGCAGGGGGTCGGGCGCGTCGAGTCGATCAGCCTGCTCGGTGACAGCGAGGAACCGCCTGCCGCGGCAACGGCATTGCTCGGTGACCTGCGTTTGCTCGTCCCGATGAAAGGTGTCATCGACGTAGACGCCGAACGTGCCCGACTCGAAAAACAGCTGAGCAAGGTGAATACCGATCTGGTGCGAACGCACGGCAAGCTCAGTAACGAAAATTTTGTGAACAATGCACCTGCAGATGTAGTCGCACAGGAAAGACAACGGGCTGCGGAATTCGACAAAACGATCGCGCAATTGCGGGAGCAGCTCGGGAATCTGGAGAAGCTCACCTAGCCGCCCGGAATTCTGAGCACTGCATCACAATCTGGTCCGATTTGGGTGCAATAGCCCCGGGCATCCGGGACGATACCGGATACAATTGTCACGATGGCGTCAGAGCCTTATCGCGAAAGCCCTGACGCAGACCTATCCAGGGAGCCATGCATGCAGCGCCAAAGCACACTCGAGACACTGCCAGTCGGCAAAGACGGGGCACGAGAGGCCCTGGACCGGGTGCGCACAACGCTGGACACGATCATTCTTGGCAAAAATGCCCGGATTGCCCTGGCACTCGCGTGCATGCTCGCTCGCGGGCACTTGCTCATTGAGGACCTGCCGGGACTCGGGAAGACAATGCTGGCACAGGCACTGGCGCGTGTCATGGGCCTGAGTTTTCGGCGCATTCAGTTTACCAGCGACCTGTTGCCCGCCGATATTGTCGGTGTGTCGGTGTTTCGCCAGGAAAAGGGTGAATTCGAATTTCAGCCCGGACCGGTCTTCGCACAGCTGATTCTGGCCGATGAGGTCAATCGCGCCACGCCCAAAGCGCAGAGCGCCTTACTGGAGGCAATGGAGGAATATCAGGTTTCCGTCGACGGAAATACGCGATTATTACCGGAACCATTCTTCGTCGTTGCAACGCAAAATCCGGCCGATCAGATTGGCACATTTCCGCTGCCGGAATCGCAGCTTGATCGATTCCTCATGCGCCTGGAACTCGGCTACCCGAACGAAGAAAATGAACGCGAATTGCTTACCGGTGAGGACCGCCGAGTAATGCTCGACGATGTCGATGCGGTCGCATCCCCTGAATTACTGCTGTCACTGCAAAAGACCGCAGCGAGCATTCATATGAGTGAACCATTGATCGACTATGTTCAGGCTCTTGTTCGACAGACGCGCGAGTCACCCGACATTGACATTGGCTTGTCACCGCGCGGCGCACTGGCGCTTGTAGCTGCCGCGAAAGCCCACGCATTCGTCGAACACCATGCGGGCGTTTACCCTGACGATATTCAGGCTGTGTTTGCGTCCATCGCCGGACACCGACTCAAACCAGCGAGTAATACTACTTATCGTAGCGCCGCCGAACTCTGCCAGCATGTCCTCGATTCCGTGGCCATTCCCTAAACCCGGGATCGCGTCATCCCTGAAAGCTGCGGCCGGCAGGCGGGTTCGCCGCTGGGCAAGAGACCGGCAGGGGATCGATCCGACTGTCACTCGCCTGCGGCCAGGCCGCGTTTATATTCTGCCCACCGGCGTCGGTATCGTCTTCGCGCTAATGACCTTCGCAATGCTGTTGGGTTCGATGAATTACAACAATAACCTGTCATTTGTGCTGACGTTCATCCTCGCCGGTATCGGTTTCGTCTCCATGCACCAGTGTCAACGCAACCTGGTTGGTCTCGAACTGAGCTTTGCGGGCGTTGAGCCCGTATTCGCGGGGCAGTCTGCTCAATTCAGGATCGCGATAACCAATCATTCGAAGAGTGCGCGTCACGGCATCCGCCTGCAGAGCAGCGCGTCCGAGAGTGAGATGCATGACCTGTTGCCAGGCGAAAGCAAGGTGTTTCTGTTGGCCGTTACCACCGACAAACGCGGCTGGGTACCTCTCGATCGCTTCGGCATTCGCACCCTGTTTCCGTTCGAGCTGTTCCGCTCGTGGGCATGGTTGCATATGAATCTCAGCGGTCTCGTTTACCCGCATCCCGCGGACCATGCTCCGCCGCCGCCGCCAACACAAACTGCAACCGGTCATCGACAACACGATGCGCGTGGCGAAGAAGACTTCGCTGGCCTGCGCAAGTATCACGAGGGTGATTCACCCCGGCATGTTGCATGGAAAGCCTATGCGCGCAGCGGTCAATTGCTTTCCAAACAGTTCGCCGGCGCCGACACCAGCAGTCAGTGGTTCGATTTTGACGCAGTACCGTCCGACGATACCGAAGTCCGCCTGTCGATTCTGACAAGCTGGATCGTCAGCGCCGACCGGACTCGTGAAGACTTCGGCTTGCGCCTGCCAGGTGTCGAATTCGCGCCGGCACATGGCGAGGCACACCGCATGCGCTGCCTCGAAGCCCTTGCTTTGTTTGGCCTGGGTAAGGCCGATGCCTAAAGCGCGCGGAACTGACGGCTCGTTGCTCACAAGCCTGCCCTGGACGCTTGCGGCATTGGTCTTCTCGCTCGTGCCGCACGTGCAATTTCTGCCGCTTTGGATAACAGCCGCTTTTGTAATATGCGGGGCCTGGCGCTATCTGATCGAACGGCGCCGCCGTGCGCTGCCCTCCCCGTATCTGCGAGTCTTGCTCGCACTGGGTTGTTTCCTGGGCGTATTTGCCACCTACGCGACGATCAGCGGCGTCGGCCCGGGATCCGCGTTGCTCGCGATAATGGCTGCTCTGAAATTACTGGAGACCCGGAAGAGGCGTGACCAGTTTGTCTTGTTATTCATTGCCATTTTTCTCGTCATGTCGACCCTGCTGCGGGAACAATACCTGTGGTCACTGCCATATCTCGTTGTTGCGGTTCTGCTGATCATGACGGCATGGCTGCGGGTTTCTGCCGCGGCCGGAGAAACCGCAGGGCACAGCTTCAGGACGGGCGGCCGCTTGATCCTGTATGCGGCGCCACTGGCAATCGCGATGTGGATCTTCTTCCCCCGTTTGGCCAATCCGTTTTGGGCCGTTCCTATGGATACCGGCACTGCAAAGTCGGGAATCAGCGATTCGATGAGCCCTGGCGACATCAGTTCATTGTCGATGTCGAATGCCGTCGCTTTCCGGGTCAATTTCGCGGGCAGGATTCCGGAACCGAGAGACCGTTACTGGCGCGGCCTGGTGCTCACCCTCTTCAACGGCAGGACCTGGTCAGGCAATGATCCGTTCGAAGGGCCACGCGTACACGAACAGGTATTTGGCAACGGCGAATCCGTCAGCTATCAGATCACGCTGGAACCGACGCGCCAACAGTGGGTATTCGCTCTCGACATGCCCTGGTCGTGGACACTGCCACGCACTTTCATGGGTCCACAACAGCAGCTCGCGCGGTCACGGCCGATCGATCGACGCGTTTCATACGAGGTCACGTCGTACCTCGATTATCGTACGGATGTGGCACTAACCGACTATGCGCGTTCCTGGTACGAACGAATCCCGCCAGAGAGCAATAAAAGAACGCAGGCTCTGGCGAAACAGATGCGTGCGGCCGCATCCTCGGATGCAGCGTATATCGAAGCTGTGTTGCGCATGTTTCACGAGCAGGAATACTTTTACACACTCCAACCGCCGCCGTTGGGCAGCAGCCCGGTTGATCGATTCATGTTCGATACCCGACGCGGCTTCTGCGAGCACTACGCGTCGGCGTTTGCGGTTATGATGCGTGCCGCCGGCATTCCCGCCCGTATAGTGCTCGGTTATCAAGGCGGTGAGATGAACCCCATGGGCGGCCACATGATCGTACGTCAGTCAGATGCGCACGCCTGGAACGAAGTCTGGCTCGACAGTGTGGGCTGGTATCGCGTGGATCCTACCTCAGCTGTCGCGCCGGGTCGTATCGAGAGCGGTGTCAGCGAATCGATGTTCGACGGAGTGGCTTCCACCTGGGGATTCTCCGCAACATCGGCGCTCCTGCATCGCTTGTCGCTGACCTGGGACGCGATGAACGCCAAGTGGAACGAGTGGGTTCTGGGCTACGGACCGGAAAACCAGAGCCGTTTCATGAAGTGGCTCGGCATGGACAATCCCGACTGGCGAAATATGCTGCTGACACTGACTGCCATCATTGTCGGTTTGATTCTGCTGATCAGTGTGATTCTGACCTTACGCTACAGGCCGCCGGCCAAAGATCGCGCCGCCATTCTCTACGCGCGCTTTGTGAAAAGGACCGGCATGGAGCCGCTGACCGGCGAAACACCGGCCATCTTTGCAGCGCGTGCGGAAGCAGAATCGCAATTACCCGCAGAGATGATTCGTGCCGTAACCTCTACGTATCTCGATGCGCGTTACGGTCCGTGTGATCTCGCATCACTGCATCGGCTGGAATTAGCCGTAGCAGCAATGCACCGCCAATGAATAACGGCAACAAAGCGAGCAGTACGAATTTCGGTTCTTCAGAGACGGTCGCCGCAAGTCCCACCAGGACGGGCCCGATTACGTGTGACACCTTGGTCACCATATTGTAAAAACCGAAGAATTCGCCGGGTTGATCCGGCGGAATCAATGACGCATACAGGGAGCGGCTCAATCCCTGCACCCCGCCCTGCACGCAGCCGATGATGATCGCCATGACGTAGAACTCGTGCACATCGGTCATGAAAGCCGCCCAACCCGAGACCACCACGTATACCGTCAATGCCACGTAGATCCCGATTTTCGGGCCGAATCGATGGCCAAATACGCCGTACAGCAGCGTCGCGGGAAAACCGACGAAATTCGTAATCATCAGCGCCCTGACAAGGTCCTGCTGCGAAAATCCGAGGCGCTGACCGTAGTTGGCAGCCATGAAAATGACGGTGAAGACAGCGCCGATGTACAAGCAATACGCGGTCAAGAAGACAACGACCTTTCGGTAGCGGCGAATCTCCCTGATCGTCGACTGCAGTTCCCTGTAGGCCGCCCGAATCACCCCCTTGGCGACAACGATGCCGCTCTTGTGTTCGGGCACGAACGCAATCAGAGGTAAAAGAAAGACAGCCCACCAAACGCCGACGGATATGAACGCCAGCTTCATGGCATCGGTCGCTGTGGCCAGACCAAAGGTTGCGGGGGATGTGAGCATCCAGACATGCAATGCGAGCAGTGTCGCACCGCCGAGATAACCCAATGAGAATCCAAGCGACGACACGAAGCTGTAATAGCGTGTTTCGGTTACGTCGATGATCAGCGAGTCGTAGAACACCGTCGAACTGTAAAAACCGAAAGAGGCGACAAGATACAGGCCAAGGGCCCATGGCCAGTTGCCCTCCCCGACAAGGCCCAGGGTCGCTGTCATGCTGGCACCGATTAGCGCCAGAACGAGCAGGAATCGCTTGCGATACCCGCCGGCATCCGCAATTGTCCCGAAAATTGGTGCAAGAATACTCACAACTGCGCTCGATGCGGCCGTGATAAAGGCCAGTCGAGCCGTCACCTGCGCGCCGGAATCGCCGACGCTCCAGTAACTGCCAAGAAACAGTGGGAACAAAACGGCGAGCACACTGAGCGCAAAAGCGGAATTGGCCCAGTCGTAAAGAGCCCAGGCGATTACCTTCTTATTGAGGATCTTTGCCTTGCTCAATGTTCGCGCGTCTTGCGGAATGTGATGTCTGGCCAACGCTCTTCGGTCAGAGTGAGATTCACGCGGGTCGGCGCAACATAGACCAGGCTGTCGCCATGATCCAGGGCAAGATTGTCGTGCGCCTTACGCTGGAATTCAGCCAGCATCTTGTCGTCAGCACATTCGACCCAGCGGGCCGTAGCGACATTGATCGTTTCGAACTGGCATTCGACTTTGTACTCGTCACGCAGGCGGTGCGCAACGACATCAAACTGCAGCGGCCCGACTGCACCCAGGATCAGATCGTTGTTGCGCATTGGCTTGAACAACTGCGTGGCACCCTCCTCGCACAGCTGCGCCAGGCCCTTTTGCAGAGCTTTCAGGCGTAATGGATCCTTGAGAACGGCACGGCGAAAAATCTCGGGCGCGAAATTCGGGATGCCGGTAAATCGAATGATCTCGCCTTCGGTGAAACTGTCACCGATGTTGATCGTGCCATGATTATGCAGACCAATGATGTCGCCGGCATAAGCGGTATCAGCGTGTTGCCGGTCCGCAGCCATAAACGTAATGGCGTCCGGTATCTTGATCTCCTTGCCGGAGCGCACATGTAAAACGCGCAGCCCTTTGCGGTACTCGCCCGAGCAGATACGCATGAATGCGATGCGGTCGCGATGACCTGGATCCATATTTGCCTGAATCTTGAAGACGAAACCGCTGAGCTGCGGCTCGTCGGGTTGGACAATCCGCTGCTCGCTTTCGCGCGGCAACGGCGCAGGCGCATGTTGCACGAATTCATCGAGCAGCTCCCTGACACCGAAATTCGACAGCGCCGAGCCGAAGAATACCGGCGATTGTCTGGCCGCCAGGTATTCGTCAATACTCAGCTCCGGGGTGGCGCCCTTGACCAGTTCGATTTCCTCGCGAAAGCTTTCTGCATCATCGCCCAGGACCTGTGTTGCTGCGGCGGAATCCAGGCCCTCGATCACACGCTGCTCAGACACCCTTTCACGACCGACCCTGGAATACAGATAAATGCGGTCCTGCAGCAGGTGATAGACGCCCTTGAGCCGGCTACCCATGCCGATCGGCCAGGTGATTGGCGAACATTGGATTTTCAATACCGATTCGATCTCGTCGAGCAGATCGATCGGCTCCCGTCCCTCGCGATCAAGCTTGTTGATGAAAGTCATGATCGGCGTATCGCGCAGCCGACAGACTTCCATGAGTTTGATCGTGCGTTGCTCCACACCTTTGGCGCAGTCGATGACCATCAGCGCCGAGTCGACGGCGGTCAGTGTCCGGTAGGTGTCTTCGGAAAAATCTTCGTGGCCCGGCGTATCGAGCAGATTGACGACATGGCCCTTGTACGGAAATTGCATGACCGAAGACGTGATCGAAATGCCACGCTGTTGTTCCAGCGCCATCCAATCCGACGTTGCATGACGACTGGCCTTGCGCCCTTTTACCGTGCCCGCCAGTTGAATTGCTCCGCCATACAGCAACAGCTTCTCGGTCAGCGTTGTTTTACCCGCATCGGGATGCGAAATAATCGCAAAGCTGCGCCGTTTACGGACCTGGTCTCGAATAACCGACATATTTCTTCAGCAGTCGGTCGTCAGTTTTTTTGCGAGTACGGCCGCGTCCTCACGCCCGTCGCGCGCCTGATAATAGGCGGGACGATTCGCGACCTGATGAAAGCCCTTCTTTTTGTAAAGCGCCAGCGCATGAATGTTTGTCGGCCGTACCTCCAGGAATACCTCGCGTACCGCCGCAGTTCGCGCACGAAAGAGGATTTCGTCGAGCAGCTTCTCACCGTACCCGTGGGAACGATAGGACGGCTCAATACAGAGATTCAGAATATGCGCCTCACCCGCCGCTACCGACAGGATGCTGTAACCCGCGACCTCACCGTCGCGCTCCAGCACGACGCATTGGTAGCCAGCGAGCAGGCAATCGCGGAATACACCATGGCTCCACGGAAAATCGTAGCTGCGCCGTTCAATATCCGAGACATGCTGCAGATCGTCGTGGGTCATGGATCGAATAACGACATGAGTCTCTGGAACTGGCCGGATCATGGTGACGCACCCGCAGCAATGCGTTTCGCCAGACACAGATCATCCCAGGCCTTGCGCTTTTGCGACGGACTGCGCAACAGGTACGCAGGATGATACGTGACAACAAGCGGTATATTTCCGAGCTGATGCGCTGAGCCCCGTAATCTGCCCACAGGCGAGTCGGTATCGAGCAATAACTGGGCGGCGATGCGGCCGACAGCGAGAATTATTTTCGGCTGCACCAATTGAATTTGCCGCTCGAGGTAGGTCCGGCAGGCCGACGATTCTGCGGGCTTTGGATCGCGGTTATTCGGTGGCCTGCACTTGAGGATGTTGGCAATAAAGACGCTGTCGCGGGCCTGGCCGACGGCACGCAGCATTTCGTCCAGCAATTTGCCTGCTCGACCAACAAACGGCTCGCCGCGCCGGTCTTCCTCCGCACCGGGGGCCTCACCAATTATCATCCAGTCGGAATCGGGATCACCGACACCGAAAACGGTCTGCGTGCGGCTTTCATGCAGCGCACATCGCCGACAAGCTGCCACCGCGATGCGCAGCTCGGACCAGTCCAGCCCGCCGGCGTCGACGACAGAGCTGTCAGACGCTTCCTCAGGATCCGGCTGGTCTCGCGGCAGCCAGACGTCGATACCCAGCGCCTCGAGATAGGCGCGTCGCTGCTGTTCGGACTGAATCATGCGGATATTCTACACTCAGGGGTGCGGTACTTTGCCAATCAGGTCGGTACCGGCGATTACGACCTGGCCCCGTTTGACCAGGATCGTGCTCGCGATCGGCAGGTGCAACTCGGCGATGCGCGTGAGTCTCAGATAGGCGCAGCGCTGTCCCTGACCGACTCGTTCGCCGAAGCGAATGAACGACTGCGGCGCCAGGCCGAATCGATAGCCGTGAAATTGCAGGACGACGTCGAAACCTTCGTCGGTCTGAATCCACAGTGCATTGGTGCGGTAGTCAGCAATCCTGTCGCCATTGACGGATCGCAAATCCATGATCTTGCCCTCGACAGGCGCACGCGCCGTGTAGGTGCCGAAGCTGTCGATCCGGATACGAACGCGATGAGCTTCACCATGCAGCACACCTTTGTCGACGAGATCAACCTCGATAATCCGGCCATCCACCGGGCTGACGACGCCGAGCGGCGATGCTGGTATCTCGCGCTCTGGATCCCGGAAAATGAGAATAAGAACAAACACCAGCAGAGACGCTGCCACGGCGAAGGCAATATCGAGGTAAATCAGGGCCAGGGCGAAGGCCACGACCCCGATGATCACGAAGGGACCACCCTCACGGGCGATAAAGGAGGCTCGCTTACCTGCCACAACCACGCCTGCGCAACACAAACAGCCGCGACGATCCCCTTCTTTGCACGTCGAGTCAATACGTTTTGGGTATTAGAGATACTCCAAATGCACTAGAATCCGCGGCTCGTCTTATGAAGGTTGATTTTTGATGCGATTTTCCGAATTTGGCTTGACGACGCTTAAGGAAGTGCCTGCGGAAGCAGAAATCGTCAGTCACAAGCTGATGCTCAGAGCCGGGCTGATACGGCGGCTCGCCTCCGGGCTGTTTACCTGGATGCCACTTGGCCTCAGGGTGCTGCGCAAGGTCGAGGCGGTGGTGCGCGAGGAAATGGACCGCGCCGGAGCGCTCGAGTTGTTGATGCCCGCCGTGCAACCGGCTGAGCTGTGGCAGAAAACCGGCCGTTGGGACCAGTATGGCCCGTTGCTGCTGCGCATGTCGGATCGGCACGATCGCGAATACTGTTTCGGTCCGACCCATGAAGAAGTGATTACCGATATTGCCTGCCGGGAATTGCGCAGCTACAAACAATTGCCGCTCAATTTCTATCAAATACAGACGAAATTCCGCGACGAGATCCGGCCCCGGTTCGGTGTCATGCGCTCACGCGAATTCATAATGAAAGACGCCTACTCATTCGATATCGATGCCGACGGACTCGAAATCTCATACCAGAAGATGCACGCCGCCTATTCGGCAATATTCGACCGTCTCGGTCTGGACTATCGGATCGTGTGGGCCGACAGCGGTGAGATCGGTGGCAGCAAGTCGCAGGAATTTCATGTCATCGCCGACTCCGGTGAAGATGCCATTGCGTATTGCGACGAGGACAATTACGCGTCGAATATCGAGACCGCGGTGACACTGCCGGTCGACGGCAAGCGTCCGGATGCATCGCAATCGTTGCAGAAGATTGCGACGCCCGGCGTGCAGACAATCCAGGACTTGTGCGCTCTGCTCAACATCACCGCCCGGCAAACGGTGAAGACGCTGATCGTCGAGGGCACGGACGGACCCGTTGCTGTGGTCCTGCGGGGTGATCATGAACTCAACGCAGTCAAGGCACAGAAAATCGACCGAATTGCGTCACCATTGACGATGGCCGACCCACACACCATTCGCGAGGCGACCGGTAGCGAGGCCGGGTCACTGGGGCCGGTTGGCCTGCAGATACCTGTGGTTTTCGATCACGCCGTCGCCGGCATGGCGGATTTCAGTTGTGGCGCGAACGAGATCGGCTATCACTATACCGGCGTCAATTTCGAGCGCGACCTGCCGTTACCCGAGACCGCCGATATGCGTAATGTCGTCGCCGGTGATCCGGTTCCCGGCGGCATCGGTACGCTGAGCATTGCCCGCGGCATCGAGGTGGGACACATCTTTCAGCTCGGAACCAAATACAGCGAGGCGATGGGCGCGTCGGTACAGGACAGCGGCGGCAAGGATCGCAGCCTGGAGATGGGCTGTTATGGCATTGGCATCACACGCATCGTCGGTGCCGCAATCGAGCAAAACCATGATGACAATGGAATAATCTGGCCCGAGCCGCTCGCTCCCTTCAATGTCGTCATCGTGCCGATCAACATGCACCGTTCCGATGCAGTCCGCGTCGCCGCCGAGGCGCTCTATGAGGAACTGCAGAGTATGGAGCTCGACGTGTTATTTGACGATCGCGACGTGCGGCCAGGTGTCAAGTTTGCTGATGCCGAATTGATCGGCATTCCGCACCGGCTGGTTGTTTCGGAACGCGGCCTCGAGGCCGACGAACTCGAGTACCGCCATCGGCGCGACGATGAATCCCGCAATCTGAACCGTGAAGCCGCTCTCAATTTGCTCAAAGAAAGCGCTATAAGCTAGTGTATTCGTTAGAATAGATTCACCTATGGACTTCGGACACCGCATCGTACGTGCCTGTATCCTGCTGGCGATGCTCGCGCCAGTATCTGCTGTGGGCGAACAATTGCCCGACCCCGAGCTGCGCGAAGTGCTGCGTCAGGCGGCAAGCGCCGCTGACAGCTTTGACGACCGTTTCGACGCCGAAGTCTGGCTAACCGACATGTCGGCGCGGCTCGAGCGTCAGGTTGGCAATGCCGACGAGCGCATCGAGATCCTGACCCGGGTTCATTACGAGGCATCCCGCGCCGAATTACCGCCAGAGCTGGTTCTGGCTGTGATCGAGGTCGAGAGTAACTTCGACCGCTACGCGATCTCCGTTGCCGGGGCACTGGGCCTGATGCAGGTGATGCCGTTCTGGCGCGAGGAAATCGGCCGACCGGACGATAACCTGATTCGCCTCGACACCAATCTGCGCTATGGCTGCACTATTCTGAAGTTCTACCTGGACAAAGAACAAGGCGATCTGCGGCGAGCGTTGGGTCGTTATAACGGCAGCCTGGGGAAGCGAAAGTACCCGAACAAGGTCATCGATAAGCTCAGCCGGAAGTGGTACCAGGGATAAGACTCGATAAATACCCCGCACACTCCGCCGAATCAGCCCGTTGTAAATCCGTCGATGGACTGCCAGTCCGCCTCTTCCTGGATGACATCCGTTACTTGCGCCATCGGCGGGCCGTCGTTGAGCCAGGTTGCCAGCTTGTCGAGGGCCGCGGGTTCGCCGCAAGCGAAGACTTCGACGTCACCGTTGGCCAGATTGATGGCGTGGCCGGTGATGCCGTGCGAATCGGCGACCCGTCGCGTACTGTCTCGAAAGAAAACGCCCTGAACACGGCCCCTGATTGTGAAGCGGCGTGCGTCGGCCATGTGCCGGGGCTAGTCTTCGGCGTCCTGCAAGGCCGCGCTGCGCTCGAGCGCTTCCAGCGCTTTTGCTTTCGCTTCGATGGCCTCGCGACGCGCGATCGCATAATTGCGCGTAGTCAGATATCGTTCGGCGCTGTCGAGATGGGCGTTGGCGGCCCTGAGGGCAGCCGCAGCGTGCTTTTCTGCCCCGGCCTCAATCGCAACGCTGATCGCCTGGCGCGCATCCGACATCTCCTGCACCGGAGGTGCAGTCTGACAAGCCGCGGCCACAAAGCACGCTGTAAGCAAGACGCTGCGTAGGAAAACTGTCATACGACTGGAAAGCATTGTTATTCTTATTATCAGCAACCGTCCAACGCTACCAATTACGAGGACATGATGTCAATTATCATCTACCACAATCCACGCTGTTCCAAGTCACGGAAAACACTGCAATTACTCGAGGAGGCCGGCGTTAGCCCCAGGGTAGTGGAGTATCTGAGCGCACCGCCGTCAGCCGCCACGACCCTGAAGCATGCGGCACTACTGGGCGTACCGGTCGCCGGACTGCTGCGTCGCGGCGAGGCCGACTTCAAGGACGCCACCGATCTGCCCGACCTGGACGACGACGCGGCCCTCGCCGAGTGGCTCGAAACGCATCCAAAGGTCATCGAACGACCCATCGTTGTCGACGAGGCGAATAACAGGGCCGTTGTCGGGCGGCCGCCAGAAAATGTATTGGAGCTGATCCGCAAATGAACGAAATCCTGGTGCTCTATTATTCAACCGCCGGAGCAACCGAAGCGCTGGCGCGCGAGGTATGTCGCGGCGTCGATTCGGTGTCGGGTATGTCGTCGCGGCTGCGCACCGTTCCTGCTGTTTCCACGGTCGCCGAGGCCAGCGCGGGCAACATCCCTGAGTCGGGTCCGCCGTATGCGACGGCAGAGGATCTGGTGGAGTGCGCGGGCCTTGTTATGGGCAGCCCCACTCGATTTGGCAATATGGACGCGGCCCTGAAGTACTACCTGGACGGAACAGTGAACGAATGGCTGGCGGCCGCGGCCGTCGGAAAACCGGCCGGTGTCTTCACCACTTCATCGAGTCTGCACGGCGGACAGGAATCGACATTGCTGACCATGGCCCTGCCGCTCATTCATCATGGCATGTTATTCGTCGGCATACCGTGGACCGAGCAGGCTCTGTCGACGACGACAACGGGCGGCACGCCGTATGGCGCAAGCCACGTCACGTTTGGTCGCAAATCCGAATCGCTGTCCGGCGACGAAAAAACCCTCGCGCGCGCGCTGGGCGCCCGCGTGGCCGGGATTGCATTAAAGCTGACGTAGTACCGGCAGCGCGTCCGCAACCTGCGCGGCACGCGATCCACGCTACGGCTACCCCTGCTGCATGACATCTTTCACGAACGGGATGGTCAGGCGTCGTTTGGCGCGCAACGCCTCGAGATCGAGTTTGTCGAGCAAGTCATAAAGGCTCGCCATATCGCGTCTGCTGCGACTTAACAGATAATTCGCGGTGTCATCAGGCAAATCAAGGCCACGGTGCCTGGCACGCAGCTGCAAGGCCAGCACACGCTCCCTTTCACCCAGCGGATGAATCTGGAATATCGGCAAGCGCAGGAGACGACTTTGCAGATCCGGCAGGGCGATTGGACATTCGCGCGGCGACATTGTGGCCGCCACGATCATGCTCCGATTCGCGTCAGATACCTGGTTGCACAGTTCGAATAATGCGCCCTCCCAGTCAGCGTCGCCGGCAACCGTTTCAATATCATCCAGACAAATCAGATCGCGGCTTTCAAGGCCGTGCAGGATCCCGGGACCGGCGTGGACCAGCATGCGCAGTGGCACGTAAACCGAACGGTCACCGGCGCGATCGCAGACTGCCTGCAACAGATGCGTCTTGCCGACTGCCGCCGCACCCCAGAGCCAGCAACCCGGCGTAGCCTCACCGCTGGCAAGATCGCCGAGCATGGCAACGAGCGCCTCATTGCCCACGCTGATAAAGCTCTCGAATACCGCATGATCGGCAAGGCGCAATGGCAGAGCCATCTGGTTCACGACAGATCTGTCCCTGCTCTAGGCTTTGTCGGCAAGTTCATCGGCGAGTTCATCGACGATTTCCGGATGCTCTTTGAGGTAGCGGTGATAGGCGAAGCGCACCAGAACCGACAGCACCGCGGCAGCCGGCAGAGCGAGCAGGATGCCGAAAAAGCCGAATAGCTGACCTCCCGCAGCGACAGCAAATATGATCAGCACAGGATGCAGTCCGATGCGATCGCCGACGAGTTTGGGTGTCAGCAGCGAGCCCTCGAGTCCCTGGGCGATCGAGAAGGTCGCCACCACACCAACGAGCTGCCACAAGGGCTCTGGTTCGGGTACTACCGTCAATGATGCGAGAACGATGCCGAAGACGAAGCCGAGATACGGGACGAAACTGACCAGCCCGGACACGACACCGATCGCCACCGCGAATTTGAGTCCCACCAGCCCAAGGCCCACCGAATAGATAATCGACAACGCCAGCATCACGAGAAGCTGGCCGCGCAGGAACGCGCCGAGCACCTCATCCGTATCCTGCGCCAATCCGACGACCGTATCGCGCTGCTCCGCCGGTATCAGCGCGCTGAGGTGCACGAGAATCGAGTCCCAGTCGCGCAGCAAATAGAACGTCAGTATCGGTACAAGAAACAGGCTCAGAACTGCGGCCGCGAGCGCACCGCCTGATTGGCTCACCGACACCAGGACTTTCGTCCCCCAGCTACCCGCCATGTCGCCATAGCGCGCCACAAACGCGCCGATGCCGACGTCTTCGCCAATATCCAGATCGAGTGTTTCCGCGATATTCGGCAACCACACCTGCTCGAACTGACGTACGATTTCCGGCAGCGCATCGAGCAGTGCGCCGACTTGTGTGCGGATCAGCGGACCTACCAGCAGGATCAGTAGCCCGAGCATCAGGAACGTCAACAGGAACACGACCACGACTGCAAGCGTTCTCGGCAACCTGAGCTTTTGCAGACGATCGGCGAGAGGATCGCCGATATACGCGAGCAGCGCCGCCGCAACGAAGGGCGTCAGGACCGGTGCAAGCAAATACAGCACCCAACCGAGTAAAGCGATTGCGATCAGCCAGTTCATGCGCAGACTCGGATTCACTGCTTAACCCTCGACTCGTGCACTACGGATCCAATTCGACACATAGTCATAGCCGCTGATTACGACGGTGACCAGGACGGCCGCACCAACAACCGTGATCGTTATTTCATCGGGCTTGCCAAATCCCGCGCGTGCCATGACGAAGATCAGGAAGGCGAATTCCAGACCCGTGTTGAGCTTGCTGATGAAGGTAGGATCGCCCTCCAGGCGCCTGACGAGATAGTGGTACATGAATGATCCGGCAACGATAATGACGTCGCGCGCGATGACGACAACCGCCAGCCAAACTGGTATGTGCCCCAGAAACGCAAGCGTGCCGAAAGACCATGCAACGAGCAACTTGTCGCCGGCCGGATCGAGAAATGCGCCGAGGCGCGTGGACCAATCGTATTTCTTGGCGATATACCCGTCGATACCATCGGAAAGACCGGCGATCGAAAACAAGGCCAGGGCCCAGCCAAACTGGTCGTTGACGAACAATATGATTATCGGTGCAATCAGGAGAATGCGCGATATCGATATGGCGTTGGGTATCCAGCTCAGGTCCATCTTCTTTCTTCTAGGGGCTATAGAAAAATTCGAGTGTTCGATCAAGCGGGTCGCGGCCGGGTCGATCGCCGTCAAATCCATTTTGTTCGATAAGACCATTGAATCGTAATGCACGGCCCAGGCGCTCTGCGCCGCCCAGAGCTTCGACACGATAACGGATTCGATCGCCTTCGACCTCTGCAATGATGAAATTCTCGATCAGGTTTGTCGCGGACAATAATTTTTGCACTGCCGCGAAAGCCTCAATGGAGTCAATTCCGGCAATGATCAGATCGATCCTCTCGAGTGCGGCATTACCGCTGATCGCGAACTCGTCAGCAAGCAAATCGCCGACACGGTTCAGCACGACCTCAGGCTCGCCATTCCAGCTTCGCTCCTCGCCGCCAAAGTAGTAACTCCAGCGGTTGCGTTGACCTGACCCCGGGCGAATCCGTCCTACAAGAATCGAATTCGCTTCATAACGCTGCGATGCCGCGAGCAAAGCCTCGTCGAAACCGCCCCAGATGTCGCTGAAACTGACGTTCTGCAGATCCACGGTGTCCAGCAGCGGAAACACGATTGGCAGGCCACGTCGTTCCGCGCTATCGAGAATTCGCTGCCGCAGGAGCCGATTTCGGTCGATCGACCGCGCTGCGTCGACGCGGCGTTGCGGATCATCGGCCGAGATGATCTCGCGTTCGCCCTGCCCCCAGTCGACCGCCAGCCAGATCACGGTCAGTGGCCGATCGCCACCCCAGACGGTCTGACCCGAGCGACGCAATACGTCTTCGATTGCTTTGCCGTCAAACGAGACCCACAAGGTATCGTCGGGACCCGGACGAAAGCGCACGACATAAGACGCCGGATTCGGAAAAAGCAACTCCACCCTTTCCGCATCCGCGCTCAATTCCGATCCCGAAACGCGCAACAACACCTCGATCAGCGCGGCTTCATAGGCGCGATCGCGCGCGTCGTCCGCTTCCTGATCGAGTGGAACCTGCGCCGTGTACAACGACGCCACTTCGACAGCCCAAGCGGGCGCTGTGACGAATGCCAATACCAGCATCGCCCAAAGAGATTTCAGCAAGGGTGGTTTCCCCGTGGATGCCCAAGCACTATTATATCGCCGATGAAGCCTATGACCTACAAAGATGCCGGAGTTGATATCGACGCCGGCAATGCCCTTGTTGACCGGATCAAGCCTCTTGTCAAGCGCACCCATCGTCCCGAGGTCCTGGCCGGCCTCGGCGGATTTGGTGGATTATTCGCCCTGCCGGCGGATAAATACCGCGAACCCGTGCTGGTTTCCGGAACCGACGGCGTGGGCACCAAGCTCATGTTGGCGCAGCACCTCGGCCGGCATGACACGATCGGCATCGACCTGGTCGCAATGTGTGTCAATGATGTGCTCGTTCAGGGCGCGGAGCCGCTGTTCTTCCTCGACTATTTTGCCTGTGGCCGGCTTGACGTCGACGTCGCGACCGATGTCGTTGCCGGCATCGCCGAGGGCTGTCAGCAGGCAGGCGCGGCGCTTATTGGCGGCGAAACGGCAGAAATGCCGGATATGTACGCGGACGGCGAATACGATCTGGCGGGGTTTTGCGTCGGTGCCGTCGAGCGCGATGAGCTGATCGATGGCGGGACGATCACCGCGGGTGATGCGCTTATCGGCATCGCCTCGAGCGGCCCGCATTCCAACGGCTATTCGCTGATTCGCAAGGTGCTGGATGTTGCAACCGAGACAGACATCGACGGACGGCCCGCGAGCGAGGCCCTGCTTGATGCAACACGCATCTACGTCAAACCAGTACTCGCGCTGATCGGGAAGGTCACCGTCAAGGGCTTGTCGCACATCACAGGCGGTGGCATCACTGAGAATCTGCCGCGCGTATTGCCGGCGCACGTTCACGCCGTCGTGGATACGTCCAGTTGGCGGCAGGGGGCGACGTTCGACTGGCTCGCCGAGCAGGGCAATATTTCCAGTGACGAAATGCGGCGCACGTTTAATTGCGGCGTCGGCATGATTGTCGCAGTGGACAACGCTGATCTTGCAACAGCACTTGCGGCGCTCGCGGACCTCGGTGAATCGGCCTGGCATATCGGCCAGGTTGAAAAAGGCGCCGGTCCGGTCCGATACCTTTGAGCCCTGCGCCGTGTAAGACAGCGGTCCTGGTTTCGGGCTCGGGCAGCAATCTGCAGGCGTTTATCGATCGGGTGTCGCGCGGCGACATCAGCCTTGATCTGCGCGTCGTATTCAGCAATCGCCCGGATGCCTACGGCCTGGTACGCGCCAGCGATGCCGGTATCGCGACTGCGTGTATCGAACATGGTCGATTCCCGGAGCGTGAAGATTTCGATCGCGCGGTCGCGGCCAGGCTGGACGAATGGCAGCCGGAATTGGTGATCCTGGCGGGCTTCATGCGCATTCTGAGCCCCTGGTTTGTCAATCACTACGCAGGGCGCGTCCTGAACATTCATCCGGCACTACTACCTGCCTACCCGGGACTCGATACACACCAGCGCGTGCTCGATGCCGGTGAGCGCTGGCACGGCAGTACCGTGCATTTCGTTACCGAGGAACTCGATGGTGGGCCGCGAGTTCTGCAAGGCCGGCTGGCCGTTGACCCGAACGAGACGGCCGAAGCGCTGTGCGCGCGGGTGCAGGCCGTCGAACACCAGATCTACCCCGAGGCCGCCAACTGGTTCGGCCAGGGCCGACTCGAATTCAGGGCCGGCGCCGCCTGGCTGGATGGAAAACCGCTCGAAACGCCGGTGATCGCCGACTTCTTTTAGTCGTCGAGTCCCTATCGCAACGGGTAGTGGCCGAACTCTTCCACTGCATCGACCATTGCCAGAACGTTCTCGGGCGGGACATCGTTCATCACCGTATGCACGGCGCCGATCATGCAGCCGCCGCCGGGCCCCAGAATTTGCATGACGCGGCGCACCTCACGACGCACGTCCTCAGTGCTTCCGCGCGGCAGAATATTCTGCGAGTCGATCCCGCCGCAGAACACGATATTGCTGCCAAATCGCTTTTTGAGTGCGGCAAGATCGGCCATGGACCCGGCAGAGGTCTGAATCGGATTCAGGATGTCGACACCGATCTCGATGAAATCCTCGATCAGTGGCGCAACATCACCGTCGGAGTGAAAGAAAACCTTGGCCTTGGTCCGCGCCTTGATGAAATCAATGAAATCCGCGTGAATCGGCTTGAGAATGTCACGATACATTCGCGGTGATATCAACAGACTCTTTTCGGTTCCCAGATCGTCACCGATCTTGATGATGTCGACATTATCACCGAGTTCCGCCAGAAATCGCCCCATCAGATCCTTGCAGTAAGCGCTGATCCTCTCCAGCATTGCGCGCGCAAAGTCAGGCTCAATCGCCATGTTCAACAGGAACTTCTCCAGTCCCTGCATCGCATGCGCGCGTTCGAACGGAAACAGCAGCCACGGCGTTGCCATGATCGCGAATTCATTCTCGTCAGCCAGACGACGGGCCGTTTCTCGCACGTGCGCAATGCGCGAGGGATCGCTCATATCCGGCCATCCCTGATACGCGTCGAGTTCTTCGATGGTCCGCGCTTCAGGCATTGGGTGAACACCGGGATACCAGTGCCCTGGCTTGACCTCTGACTGGCCACTGCCCCACGAATCGATGCAGTCACTGTGCGGATCACGTTCCCGATTGCGCTTGCGTACCTGTTCGGGTTCCAGATCCAGCACGCCGCGAACATCGCTGCGCAAGCGGCGCATCGTCGCCTCGTCAATTTCCGCAGTACCCAGCTCCGGCCAGTCGTACAGGTAATTGTCCGGCGCCTGGACGCCGATAATGTCCTTGATACCACGGTAGGGCTGCATCTTGATCCCGGTCGCGTTACTGACGCCAATGACCAGCGGCACGCGATCGGGTTGTTCGTGATGCAGCGTGGTGAGAACGCGTTCCCGCGACGTCATCGGCATCGTCAGTCCCCTCCTGAACCTGCGTGCCCACTAATACACAGGAGTCTAGCAGCTCACGCCTTCGGCAAGGTGACTCCGACCTGCCCCTGATACTTGCCGCCGCGGTCTTTGTACGAGGTCGCGCACTCCTCGTCGGATTCGAGAAACAACATCTGCGCGACACCTTCATTGGCGTAGATTTTGGCCGGCAGGGGCGTGGTATTGGAGAATTCCAGGGTTACATGACCTTCCCACTCCGGTTCGAGTGGCGTCACATTCACGATAATGCCGCAGCGCGCGTAAGTCGACTTACCCAGGCAGATCGTCAGCACGTTTCTTGGAATACGAAAATATTCGACTGTTCGTGCCAGCGCAAAAGAATTTGGCGGAATCACGCAAACATCGTTTTGCATGTCGACAAAACTGGTCTCGTCGAACGACTTCGGGTCCACGATTGCTGAATTGATATTGGTGAATATCTTGAATTCGTCGGAGCAGCGCACATCGTAGCCGTAGCTCGACGTGCCGTAGGAGACAATACGATGCTCACCATTGGTTCGCACCTGCCCGGGCTGATACGGTTCGATCATGCCCCGTTGCTCCGCCATGCGACGGATCCAGCGATCCGACTTGATGCTCATCCACTCTCCTCAATGATGATCTTCGGAAATTTGCTGCTGTAGTCCCGACCTTGCTGGGCCTGGGCCGCGGCCATGCGCTGCGCCGCAAGGCGATAGGCATTGGCTGCAGCCGAGTCCGGGCTGGAAATCACCGTCGGCTCGCCGCTATCCGTCTGCTCACGGATCTTCGCGTCCAGCGGCAGCTGGCCCAGCAATACCACGTCAAAATCGTCGGCCATTTCCGATCCGCCACCAGCGCCGAAGATCGGTTCCTCATGGCCACATGCGCTGCACACATGGGTACTCATGTTTTCGATCACGCCCAGCACCGGCACTGACACCTTGCGGAACATCGCCAGGCCCTTGCGTGCATCCAGCGTCGCAATATTTTGTGGTGTCGTCACGATCACGGCGCCACTGACGGGCACCTGCTGGGACAAGGTCAGCTGTATGTCGCCGGTTCCCGGCGGCATATCGATGATGAGGTAATCGAGATCCTGCCAGGTTGTCTGATGCAGGAGCTGCTGCAACGCAGAGGTCACCATCGGGCCGCGCCAGATCATCGGTTGATCCGCATCGATCAGGAAGCCGATCGACATGACCTGAAGACCGTGCGCAAGCAGCGGCCTCATCGTCTTGCCATCGTCGCTCTGCGGCTGTTGACCCGCGAGCCCAACCATGTGCGGCTGACTCGGGCCATAAATATCCGCATCCAGCAGGCCAACAGACGCACCGTCAGCAGCCAGGGCAAGAGCCACATTGACGGCGACCGTCGACTTGCCGACGCCACCCTTGCCGGATGCGATTGCAATGATGTTGCGCACATTCGGTAGCGGCTTCAGGTTGCGCTGCACCCCGTGGGCAACGATCTTCGTTGACAGTTCGATGTTGATATCATTGCAGCCAGTCTCGGCCGCCAGCGCCGCCGCTATGTGCGACCGAAATTCGTCATGTCGGCTCTGTGCGGCGAATCCGAGCTCGATATGCGCCTCGATCGCGCCATCGCTGGTCTTCGCATCCATAACACGCCCGACATCGCCAATGCTCCGGCCGATTCCGGGTAATTCGATGGAATTCAGGAGTTTATTCACGTCAGAATCTGTTGACGGCGTCACATTTCCGCCTCGCTGATTAGGTAAAATTGTCATTGTGAGTTTCCTTATGGAGACTCGCGGGCGGACATTGTAACGAAGCTGCAGCGGGAACCAAGCATTGGTTTTCAATCGCTTGCACAACAATGTCGCACAGGTGATGTGGTATAAAGCTGCATTGGAAACTCATGAGGCTAAGTATGCGCCGTAAGGTGGCGTGCACCTTGCTTCGCTTGGGCCATAGCGAAACGACAGTTGATTGCTCATAGGATACGCGCCGATATCTCGTGTGCAGGGTTGCCATGTGTGGACAGCCCTGGCAGGAGCGCGCACCAATGAGCTTTCTCGGCGGATTTCGTGCGGACCAACTGGTCAGTCAGCTCGTCGCAGAGGAGCGGCCGGACTCCCCCGGCGCCAAGAGGCTCGTCGGCCGTATCAAGAAGATCGGCCCGAAGGTGATCCCCAAGGCCATTGATGCTCTTGCGCTGTCCGACAAGTCACACACCATGATATTTGTCGATATCCTCTCCAGTCTGGTCAACGACAAGACGCTCGATCTGTACCGGGAAGGTCTCGCCGATGGCAACGAACGCGTCGTTTCCGGGACGTCCTGGGCGCTTTCCAGCAGCACGGATTACAACGCCAACAATTTGCTCGACTTTTTCGACGATCCGGAAGTTTCCAAACCTGCCCTGATCGAGGTACTTCGCGTTCACAAGCAGGATTTGAATGTGCATCAGCTCCTCCAGCGTGCCTACGAATCTGACCCGAAGGAATCGGCTGCCCTGTTCAAGATTATTGAAGATACGATTCGGCCGGAAATGGTGCCGGATCTGATTTCGCGTCTGGGCGGCCGTGATCCGGTCATCAAGGTGCATATCATCAACCTGATCACTCGATTCAAGAGACCCGAGGTCAACCAGGCCCTCGAAATGCAGCTCAAGGACTCAAACAAGATGGTCCGCAGCGCCGCGTTGAGCGCGCTCGCGTCGCGCGGTGATGCCATCAACATCGCGGCCGTCAGCAAGTTGTTACAGGACCCCGATATCGACGTGCAGAATAAGGCCGTCGACATGATGGTGCAGATCAATCATCCCGATACCGTAAAGTATCTGACCGAAGCCCTGAAGGATGAGTCGGAGTACGCGCGCCGCTCGGCTGTCGAAGTCCTCAACGAGATTGGCACCGTCGACTCCGTCAAGGAGTTGTTCAGTGTACTCAGGGACGACGACTGGTGGGTACGCTCGCGAGCCGGCGATGCGCTCGCGGAAATCGGTGGCCCCAAAGTCGTTGATTCTGTCGTGTCGTTAATCAAAGACGAAGACGAAGAAATTCGCCGCACGGCGATTGAAATTCTGAACGCAACCAAGGATGAGCGCGCCGTCGACCACCTGATCAAGGCGACCTATGACTCGGATTGGTGGGTACAGGAGCGGGCTGTCGACGCCCTGTCGAAGATCGGCAGCCCCAAGGCACTGCCACGCCTCGAGGAAATGCTTGGCCAGGACCCAAAGACAGACACGGTCATCATTCGCGCGATAAGCAAAATCGGCAGTCAGAAACACATCACGAAGATTGTGCCGATGCTCAACAGCCCCGAACGGCAGATTCAGATCGAGGCAATCAGGGCAATTTCTGCATTGGCGGATGAGACACATGCCGAAACCGTGCGTGGTGTGTTGCAGAAGATCAAGCAATCCAATGAAGAAACGATCATCAACAGCGCCGACAAGGCGCTCAAGGACCTGGATGCACGTTTCTCGGCGACCGTACTTGCGGAGAACGAACGCGCCAGGAAAATTGGCGAGCACACCAAGACGCTGTTGCTCGACAACGACGATCTGGACAGGCTGCTCGATGCACAGGCGCGGGCCCAGGCGGCCGCACCGGACGCTGCTGCGAGTGAACCTGCCGCCGCGCCGGCACCACTGCCGATGCTGGACATTTCGACACTCAATCCGGGCGATGTGCTGGACGGCCGCTACAAGTACATCGAGAAGATCGGCAAAGGCGCATTTGGCACCGTTCTGTTGATGGAGGATGAAGTCGTCGACGAACGACTTATCCTCAAGTTCCTGAATCCGAATGTCTCCTCGGACGAAGAGATGATGAAACGTTTCGTCCACGAGCTGCGTTACTCACGAAAGATCACGCATCGAAACGTCATCCGAATATATGACTTCCTGCACCTGCAAGGGGCCTACGCGATCTCGATGGAATACTTCCCGTCGCATACCTTGAGTGGCGAGATTCCGAATAACAAGCCGATGGACATGGAGAAAGCGCTGAAATACTCGCGTGATATGGCGACCGGCATGGCTATCGCGCACCAGGCAGGCGTCATTCACCGCGATCTCAAACCGGCCAATATTCTTGTCAATGACGAAGGCTTGTTGAAGATCGTGGACTTTGGTGTTGCCGCTGCTGCGTCGAGTGGCGATACGCAGTTGACCAAGACCGGCTACGTAATCGGCTCACCGAAATACATGGCGCCCGAGCAGATTCTCGGCAAGAAAGTCGATGAGACCGCCGATGTCTACAGCATCGGTGTCATCATGTACGAAATGACAACCGGCATACCTCCCTACAGCCGCGGCGACCACATGTCTGTCATGTATCAGCACGTGCAGGGCAAAGCGACGCTCTGTCAGGAAATCAATCCGGAGATTCCGGACGAATTTGCCGAGATCATCGCCAAGGCGATGTCGGTCGACAAGACCAAGCGCTACCAGTCGATGGAGGAGCTGACCGAGGCGCTCGATCAGATCTCGCTGTAGATCACGGCAATCTTCAAAAGTGTGATGTTGCTCTGGAATGCGACATAATTTCCGCCTACGATAGACGCAACTATCTGATTTAGTGGGGTTCAGGCCGCAATGGCTCGCATCGACGCATTCTTGAAGCTCGGTCTCGCCCAGGGTTGCTCGGACGTGCATCTGGCGGTGGGCGTGCCACCCATGTTGCGTATGAACGGCGACCTGATGCCGATCAAGTTCCGCGAGTTATCCGAGACCGAACTCGAAACGTACATCCTCGAGATACTGACCAGCAACCAGCAGGAAATGCTGGAGCAGGGACACGATCTCGACTTTTCTTACGTCGCTGAGGAAGGTGGTCGTTTTCGTGTCAACGTATTTCGCAAGATCAGCGGTTACGGCGCAGTTTTCCGTTTCATTCCTGGCGATGTGCCAACATTGAAGGACCTTGACGTACCGGACATCCTGACCAGCTTTTGCGACTATCATCAGGGCATGGTGCTGGTTACCGGTTCGACCGGCACCGGCAAGTCGACGACTCTGGCAGCGATGATCAACCACCTCAACGAAACTCGCAACGTCAATATCATCAGTCTGGAGGACCCGATCGAATTCGTACATCCGAGCAAGAAGTGCCAGGTCGTACAACGCGAACTTGGCACCCATTTGACATCATTTGCCGATGGCGTTCGCTCGGCGATGCGTGAAGATCCCGATGTCATTCTGGTCGGCGAATTGCGGGATGCCGAGACAATCTCCATGGCGATGACCGCCGCCGAAACCGGACATCTGGTGCTCGGTACGCTGCATACCACGAGTGCCGTGAAAACCATAGACCGTGTGATTGACGCATTGCCTGGCGAGTTACGTGAGCAAACAAAAGCATTCTTATCGATGAGTCTGAAAGCCGTCGTCACGCAAGTACTGTGCAAGACACCGGATGGCCGCGGCCGGCGAGCAGTTCTGGAAATTCTCGTCAATAATCGCGCAATCGCAAAGTTGATCACGACGGATCAGACGCACCAGATTCCGTCGCAATTACAGACGGGTAGAGACCTGGGCATGCAGCTCATGGACCAGGCCCTGCTGGACGCGATCAACAAGAAGCAGATCGACCCCGATGACGCGTATCGGTTCGCTACCGACAAGCGCAAGTTTTCACGCTTTGTAACAGATACTGAAGTTGTTCCAATAATCGATACGGGCGGCAACGAAAAGTTACGTAATCAATGAACAAAATCGATCAATACTTGCAGCAGGCGCTGCAGCAGAACGCTTCCGATTTGCATCTTGTATCGGGTGACCCGGTGCGGGCGCGTATTCATGGCAACTTGCAGGTCATGCTCGATGAACACATAGACACTGAAACCGTCCAGGAAGCTATGTTCGAAATCATGGACGCTACGACGCAGCGCACGTTCGAACGGGAGGAGGCAGCCGATTTCGCCTACGACATTCCGGATGTGTCCCGGTTCCGTGTCAATATATTTCGCCATCTAAACGGTATCGGTGCGATCTTCCGCGCAATACCATCAAAAGCGCTGACGCTCGAAGAGCTGGAAATGCCTCCGGTCATTCACGATCTGTGCCGGCAGACGTCGGGCATGATTCTCGTAACCGGCAAGACCGGTTCCGGCAAATCGACGACGCTCGCCGCGATGATTGACTCCATAAACAAGTCCATGAAAGGCCACATACTGACTATCGAGGACCCGGTCGAATTTGTTCACAAGACGCAAAGCTGCCTGGTCAGCCAGCGTGAAATTGGCGTGCACAGCAACACTTTCGCCGAGGCACTGCACTCGGCCTTGCGCGAAGATCCCGATGTCGTCCTGGTCGGCGAAATGCGCGATCTCGAAACGATTAGTGTCGCGGTCACTGCCGCTGAAATGGGTATTCTCGTCATGGGCACATTGCACACCAACGGTGCAGCCCAAACGGTGGATCGCATCATCAACTCGTTCCCGGCGGACAAGCAAAGCCATATCCGCACCATGATCTCGACTTCATTGCGCGGCGTTGTCTCGCAGCAGCTCCTGCCTACCAAGCACAAGCCCGGTCGAATCGCGGCGCTCGAAGTGCTGATCAATACGCCGGCCGTATCCAATCTGATCCGTCAGGGCAAGCTGGATCAGCTGGAGACAGCCATGCAATCCGGCGCCAATGTTGGCATGCAGACGATGGACTCGGCACTGATGGAACTCGTCGAGAGAGCGTATGTTTCAGGGCGCGAGGCCTATCAGCAGGCCAACAACAAATCCAAGTTCGAGAGACTCAAAGACGATACCTGAGGTTGCGATAATTCGCATCGCAACGGGCGACACGTGGCATAATCGCGGCCTTTGACACCGCGTAAACTCCGATAGTCACAAATGGCCACTAAGCCAAGAAAAATACTTGTCACCAGCGCCCTGCCGTACGTCAACGGCCCGCCGCACATGGGGCATATGGTCGAGTACATCCAGACCGACATCTGGGTCCGCTTTCAGAAGCTGCGCGGGCACTCTTGTATCTACGTATGCGCGAGCGACGCCCACGGCACGCCGATCATGCTCAAGGCCCGCGAACTCGGCATTACACCCGAGCAACTCACGACGACGATCTCGAAGGAGTTTGTCGACGTATTCCAGGACTTTGGCGTCGACATGGACAATTACCACACGACGCACTCGCCTGAAAATGAGGCGCTCACCGTTGAAATGTTCGAGGTTCTGAGTGCATCGGGCGATATCTACACGCGCACGATCGAGCAGGCCTACGATGAAAAAGAGGGCATGTTTCTGCCCGACCGCTTCGTGCGAGGCACCTGCCCGCGCTGCAAAAGCGCAGACCAGCACGGCGACGCCTGTGAAGTCTGCGGCGCCACCTACACCCCATCCGACCTGATCGACGCTGTATCAGTCCTGTCCGGCACACCACCGGTCAAGCGCGAGTCTGAACACTATTTCTTCAGGCTCAGCGAGTACGGCGAGCGCCTGCGAGACTGGATGCGTGACGCGACCCTCGACAAGAATGTTCTGGCCAAGCTCGAAGAATGGTTCGAAGCCGGCCTGCAGGACTGGGACATCTCGCGCGACGCGCCCTACTTCGGATTCCGTATTCCCGGCACGCAAGACAAGTTCTTCTACGTCTGGCTCGATGCGCCGGTCGGATACCCGGCGAGCTTCAAGCACCTGTGCCAGCGTCGCGATGACCTCGACTTCGACGAATACTGGCGACCAGGTCACGATACCGAGGTGTACCACTTCATCGGCAAGGACATCATGTATTTTCATACGCTATTCTGGCCGGCCGTTTTGCAAGGTTCCGGATTTCGGACGCCGACCAGCGTCTTTGCGCACGGCTTCCTGACTGTCAATGGCATGAAGATGTCGAAGACCCGAGGCACTTTCATCAAAGCGCGTACATACCTCGACAATCTGAATCCGTCGTACTTGCGCTACTACTACGCGGCCAAACTGGGACCCACGATCGAGGACATCGATCTCAATCTCGAGGATTTCACTGCCCGGGTAAATTCCGATCTCGTCGGCAAACTGATCAACATTGCCAGCCGTTGCGCCGGATTCATCAACAAGAATTTTTCAGGCCGATTAGCTGAGCAAATGCCTGCGCCGGAATTATTCGATCCGATTGCGCAGGCGTCCGAGCAAATCGCCGGACATTATGAGCGGCGCGAATACTCGAAAGCGATGCGTGTGATCATGGATCTCGCTGACATGGCGAATCGCTACATCGACAGCAACAAGCCCTGGGTCATGATCAAGGATGAGGCATTAACGGACTCGGTCCACCAGGTCTGCACGCAGGGGATCAATATGTTCCGCAGCCTGATGATCTATCTTGCTCCGGTTATTCCGTCGGTGGCGGCCGATGCCCGCGCATTTCTGGGTGAAGATGACTGGAAATGGGATGACGCACTCGAACCGCTCAAAGGTTGCACGATCAACAAGTTCAAACCGCTGCTCACACGTGTCGACCCGGACCGGGTAGATAACATGGTCGAGCAGTCCAGGGACAGCATGAAGGAATCAGAAACCGTGACCGTAGATGACACCATCAGTATCGACGACTTCATGAAAGTCGATTTGCGTATTGCACGCATCGAAAAAGCAGAACCCGTCGAGGGTGCGGATAAGCTATTGGCGCTGACTCTCAATGTCGGCGACTCTACGCGAAATGTGTTCGCAGGCATCAAGGCCGCATACGCTGCCGATAGTCTGGTCGGCCGGCACGTGATCGTCGTCGCCAACCTGGCGCCGCGCAAGATGCGCTTTGGCGTCTCCGAGGGAATGGTGCTCGCTGCCGGACCGGGCGGTGAGGACATTTTTCTGCTGTCTCCGGACGACGGCGCCGAACCGGGAATGCGCGTCAAGTAATTCAGGCCGGCTATGACAGAACTCATCGTCATTCTCGTCGGCACGGTACTCGTCAATAACTTCGTGCTCGTGCGGTTTCTGGGCCTCTGCCCGTTCATGGGTGTGTCCCGCAACCTCGAAGCGGCGACAGGCATGTCGCTTGCGACGGCGTTCGTCCTGACCTTGTCGTCGGCTACGGCTTACCTGCTGCACCAATATGTGCTTGTGCCGCTGAACCTCGAATACCTGCGCACGATCAGTTTCATTCTCGTCATCGCGGCCAGTGTGCAATTCACCGAGATCATGGTGCGGCGACTAAGTCCGTTGCTGAACCAGGTGCTGGGCATTTTCATACCGCTGATTGCGACAAATTGTGCGGTGCTTGGTGTCGCATTGCTCAACGTGCAGCAATCCAAGGGCTTCGTGCAATCCGTGTTCTTCGGATTCGGGGCATCGGCCGGCTTCGCCCTGGTACTCGTAATGTTCGCAACGATTCGCGAGCGTCTGCAAGCGGCGGATATTCCCGCCCCGTTTCGTGGTACCGCAATCGCATTGATGACCGCGGGCATCATGTCCCTGGCGTTCATGGGATTCTCCGGCATGGCCCGGCCGTGACGGATGTGATGCCGTATGTGGGTCGCAATTCTTGTTATCACCGCCATTGCACTGCTCGCCGGGCTCGCGTTGAGTTATGCGTCGCAATCCCTGCCGTCCGACGCCGGGCAACTCGTTGAGCAAGTCAACCAACTGCTGCCGCAGACGCAATGCGCACAATGTGGCTATCCCGGCTGCCGTCCGTATGCACAGGCGATTGTCGAGGGCGACGCCGCCATCAACCTGTGCCCGCCGGGTGGTGATGAAACTATCCGACGGCTCGCCAGCAAACTCGGCAAAGCCGTCTTGCCACTGGTCGAGCAAGGCGAACCCGGGCGCGCGGTCGCCGTCATCGATGAAGCATTGTGCATCGGTTGCACGCATTGCCGCGGTGCCTGCCCTGTCGACGCGATCGTGGGCGCGCATCAGCTAATGCACACGATCATAGAAGCCGAGTGCACCGGCTGTGAGCTCTGCATCGCGCCCTGCCCTGTAGATTGCATCGGCATGCAGAGTTTGCCGTGAGCGCGCCGACTTACGACCTTGGCAAACTGCATGGCGGACTGCGGCTCGCAGCGCACAAGAAGCAGTCGACGAGCGAAGCGATTCAGGTAGTTCCCCTTCCTGAGCAATTGATTCTGCCAATCACGCAACATGCCGGAGATGCAGCGCAGCCTATCGTCGACATTGGCGATCGCGTCCTCAAGGGGCAATTGCTCGCGGATCCGGACGGCCTGCTCGGAGCGGGGGTGCATGCCTCCTCATCCGGCAAGATTGTCGCGATCGAACCGTGGCCGGTATCGCGGCGATATGGAGACACCGCGCCTTGCATCGTTATTGAATGCGACGGCGAAGACCGCGCCATCGACGCGGCGGGTATCGCGGCAGACTATGAGCAACTGTCGCCGGACCAGCTACTGGCCAGGATATTACAGGGCGGCATCGTCGGGCTCGGCGGTGCCGTATTTCCGACGGCCCAGAAACTGATGCAGGCGATCACCTGCGAACTCGACTACCTGATCCTCAACGGTGTTGAGTGCGAACCGTACATTAGCTGCGACGATATGCTCATGCGCGAACATGCAGGAGAAATCATCGGTGGCGCGCAAATACTGCTGCGCGCTCTCGCCCTCGACGTTGCATACGTGGTCGTCGAAAGCGACAAACCAGAGGCGATTCGGCGTCTTGGCGAGGTGATGGGCGAGCTTGGCGACGAGCGGTTGATACTGAAGCAGGTACCGACGATATATCCGTCAGGCGGCGAAGACCAGCTTGTCCAGCTGGTGACCAATCGCGAAGTACCCAGCGGCGGGCTACCGACGGATGTAGGATGCCTCGTGCAGAACGTCGGTACGGCTGCCGCCATCCACGCCTGGATAAGACGTAATGAACCGCTGGTCTCACGCATCACGACCGTGACCGGCGACGGCATTGCAAAACCGATGAATGTCGAGGCGAGAATAGGCACAACGGTAGCCGATATCGTCAGTTTCGCTGGCGGATACACCGAGCATGCTCAGCAATTAATTATCGGCGGACCGATGACGGGCAAGTCTGTCACAACGGACAAGGTGCCGCTGGTCAAAGCAACCAACTGCATCTTGGTGTTATCCGAAGCACCTGCAGTCGGAGCGGAATTGCCCTGCATTCGTTGCGGCGACTGTGCCGCGGTATGCCCGATTCAGTTATTGCCACAGCAATTATTCTGGTACGCCTGCGCGGATGACGAGGAGAAGCTGCGCCGATATGGCCTGATTGACTGCATCGAATGCGGCTGCTGCGACCTCGTTTGCCCAAGTCATATCCCGCTGACCGCAGATTTCCGCACAGCCAAGGCGCGTATTATGGAATTGGCTGACGAAAAAGCACGTGCCGCGCGAGCCAGGCAGCGATTCGAGGCACGCAATGCACGCCTCGAGAGTGAGGCGCACACAAGAGACGCAGAGCTCTCGCGGCAAAAAGAATCAGCACGAAAAGCCGGCCCGGATGCGATCGCCGAAATTCTCAAACGCAAGCAAGAACAGTCGGACGAGGACTGAGCGTGGAATTCCCCAGGCGAGATGCACCCTACCTGAGTCCAAAGGCCGACGTTTCGGCAATGATGTTGCAGGTGCTGCTCGCGTTGATTCCGGCCGCGCTTGCTCACATCTGGTATTTCGGACCCGGGTTCCTGTTCAATTTGCTCGTCGCAGCCGCATTCTGCGTCGGCGGTGAAGCACTGATGCTGCGTGCACGGGACCGCGATCCGACAGTCGCCGTTGCGGATTACAGTGCGCTGGTGACAGCAGCCCTGCTTGCATTTGCCCTGCCGTCACTGACTCCCTGGTGGGTTACAGCAACCGGCGCGTTGTTCGCGATCGTCATTGCAAAACATCTGTACGGCGGCCTTGGTTTCAATGTGTTCAACCCGGCAATGGTCGGCTACGTCGTGATTCTCGTCGCCTACCCGATGGAAATGAATCTGTGGGTCGCGCCACGCATGGGCGATATCGATTACATCGACCTGACCCTCATGCAAACGATCAAGTATACGCTCACCGGAATGTATCCCGATGCGCTGAATTTCGATGCAATCAGCCGTGCGACGCCGCTGGATGCGATGCAGTCCGGTCTGCGGAACATGCGCACCTACGCCGAAATCCGCACCAATCCGATGATGGGCGACTTCGGTGGTCGAGGCTGGGAATGGATAGGTAATTTCGTCGCGTTTGGTGGATTCTGGCTGCTCATAAAGAAGATCATTCGCTGGCAAATCCCGACCGGCGTATTTGCCGGTCTGCTGATCCCGGCCGGTCTGATGTACATGATTGCCCCCGGCACGAATGCCAGTCCGGGCTTTCACCTGTTCTCGGGTGCTACGATTCTGTGCGCATTCTTTATCGCGACCGATCCGGTATCCGCTGCCACGAGCCCGAAAGGCCGGTTTGTCTATGGCTGCGGCATTGGATTCCTGATCTTCGCCATTCGCAAGTGGGGGTCGTTTGCCGATGGTGTGGCATTTGCCATCCTGTTGATGAACATGGCGGCACCCGCCATTGACTACATAACAAAACCCCATATCGTCGGTCATGCGCGCCGCGGTGACCACCAATGAACGACCGGACCGTTGTCAGGACCGGAGTGACACTGGCAGTGATCGCAGCGCTCTGTACCGCGCTCGTGGCGGCGACGTATCAGCTCACCCGGGACCGCATCGCAGCGAATGAAAAGGCATTGCTCGAGCAAAGCCTGCAACCCGCACTTGCCGGCGTCTTTTTCGACAGCGGGGTCAGCGAATCACGGCTGGTCCTGGCGCCGCCGCACGGGCTGCCAGGAAACGACGCGGCAGTCATTTATCGCGTGTTTGCAAATGAACAACCGGTCGCAGCGTTATTTGCCGTCACAGCACGCGACGGCTTCTCCGGACCGATTCGCATTCTGCTCGGCCTCAGTTTCGACGGCAGGATAACCGGCGTTCGAATTCTGCAGCATCGAGAAACTCCCGGATTGGGCGACAAGATTGAATCGACACGATCGGGATGGGTGTTTCAATTCGATGATCGATCCATGGGTGACCCACTCGTCACGGGCTGGGCCATCAGGAGCGACGGTGGAGAATTCGATCAATTAACCGGCGCGTCAGTGACACCGCGCGCTGTCGTCAAGGCGATTCGCGACACCTTGATATACTTCGACGACCATCGCGATGAAATTTTCCTGGCTGCGGCGACTAAGGAAGACGAATGACATCAGGCGGATTCATCGAGCACCTGCAAACCGGCCTTTGGCAGGAAAATCCGGGTCTCGTACAACTACTTGGACTTTGTCCACTACTGGCCGTCACGACCACGCTGGTCAATGGCATCGGCCTCGGCGTCGCCACATTGCTGGTGCTCACCTGCTCGAATGCCCTGGTGTCGGCAACTCGTCGCTGGATTCAGCAGGACATCCGCATTCCGATCTACGTGCTGATCATCGCAAGCCTGGTCACTTGCATCGAACTGATCTTCAAAGCGTATTTTCCAACTCTCGATCGCTCACTCGGTATCTTCATTCCGCTGATCGTGACCAATTGTGCAATAGTTGCACGCGCCGAGGTTTTCGCATCGCGACATCCTGTCGCGGCCAGTATCGCTGACGGTATCGGCATGGGGGTCGGATTCGCGATGCTGCTGATGGCTATCGGCGCCTTTCGCGAACTCGTCGGGCAGGCGTCGATACTATCTCGGCTCGACATGCTGACCGGTGGTGAGCCATTCAACGGTTTCGTATTTGCCGACAGCGGGCTGCTGCTCGCGATCTTGCCGCCCGGCGCATTTTTCAGCCTTGCGCTCGCCGTGGCGCTCAAGAATCACATCGACCGCAAGCGCAGCATGTCGCGCAGTGAAAAAATGCCGCGCGACTTGCGCCGGGCCCGGCGATGAACAAGGACAAGCGGACGGCAATCTATGCCAGGCTGCGAGAACTCGATCCGAACCCTGACACCGAGCTGCGCTATGACAGCCCATTCGAGTTGCTCATTGCGGTGATTCTGTCCGCGCAGGCGACGGACGTCAGCGTCAACAAGGCAACAGACAAGCTCTATCCGGTGGCCAATACGCCCGAAAAGATACTTGCGCTTGGCGTCGCTGGCCTCAAGCCCTACATCAAGACCATAGGCCTTTTTAACAACAAGGCCGAGAACATCGTCAAGACCTGTCGCATGCTGATCGATGAGCATCACGGTGAAGTTCCCCGCAATCGTACGGATCTCGAGAGGCTTCCGGGCGTCGGTCGAAAGACCGCCAACGTTATTATGAACACGGCGTTTGGCGAGCCGACGATTGCCGTCGATACCCACATCTTCCGTGTTGCCAATCGTACTGGTCTTGCCAGGGGCAGGACGCCGCTGGAGGTCGAAAAGCGGCTTGTCCGCCTGACCCCCGACGAATTCAGGAAAGACGCACATCACTGGCTTATCCTGCACGGCCGCTATGTCTGCAAGGCAAGAAAACCGCTGTGCGGCGACTGCGCGATCGTCGAGTGGTGCGAATACAAGAACAAGGCACTGTGATGATCTTCGGCCAGGACAGAACCGAACTCCGTCGAATGTACTTCGAAGCCTGGAAGAAACACTGCGACGGCGCCGTCCTGTCGCCGCTCGAGGCACAGATTGCACAGGTCGTCGAGGATCATCCCGAGTATCAGCAAGCGGTGGCAGCCGACCTCGAGCGCACCTTCACCATCGAGGCCGGCGAGACTAATCCGTTCCTGCACATGGGGTTGCACCTCGGCATCCGCGACCAGGTGGCGACGGACCGGCCGGCTGGCATCACCGGGATCTTCAAGCAACTCGCTGCACGCGACGGCAATGCTCACGACGCCGAACACCGCATGATAGATTGCCTGGCTGAGACTTTGTGGGAGGCCCAGAATGCCAACCAGCCGCCGGACGAAGCGCAGTATATCGAACGGTTGCGCCGACTCTGATGTAATAAACCAGGGCGTACATAGGTCTTGTCCAGTATGAAAGATGTACGATCACAGTACCCCGTAACGGGCGCCGGGCTCGGTTTTCGGCGCCCGTTGGCTGATCAGCTCAAGGACGTCGCACCCGGCAGTATCGATTTCATGGAAATCGCGCCGGAGAACTGGATTCATGTTGGTGGCGCACTGGGCAAGAAATTGCGCTGGTTTACGGAACGCTATCCTTTCCTGATTCACGGCTTGTCGCTCTCGATCGGCTCACCGGCGCCACTGAACGAACAGCTGGTTCGGGATATCAAGGCATTCATGGCAGAGCACCGGATTCGCATGTACTCGGAGCACCTGAGTTCCTGCGGTGACGATGGACAACTCTACGACCTGATGCCGATTCCGTTCACCGAAGACGCGGTCAAATATGTCGCCGCACGGGTCCGGCGTGTACAAGACATTCTCGAGCAACGTATCGCGCTGGAGAACGTCTCTTACTACACGCCCACTGATACCGCGATGAGCGAAGCCGATTTCACGCTTGCGGTCCTGCAAGAAAGCGATTGCGACCTGATGCTGGATATCAATAATATTGTCGTGAACAGCATCAATCATAGCTACGACGCGCACGAATTCATGCTGCGAATGCCGGCCGATCGAATTCGATATTTTCATCTGGCTGGACACTACGTCGAAGCGGAAGACCTGCGTATCGACACCCACGGTAGCGCAGTCGATGAGCAGGCCTGGCAATTGCTCGCCGATGCTTACGCGCACTTTGGAGCCGTGCCGACCTTGCTGGAGCGCGACTTCAACTTTCCTCCGGTACAGGACCTGTTAGTTGAGGTCGGTCGCATCAGGCAATTACAACTGGATGCGGCGCAAAGGGAAGCGGCTAATGGCTGAGCTTCCCGATTTTCAAAAGAAGCAGTTTGCATTCGCAGCGCATATCCGCGATCCGGAGCATGTGGCAGCGCCGGAGGGTGTCGAAGATCGTCGCATGGCGATTTATCGGGAATTGTTCTTCAACAACCTTCGAAACCTGCTGTCGAACATGTTTCCGGTGCTCAAGAAACTGCACAGCAAAGAAAAATGGGACAGCCTGATTCGACAATTCATGCAACGGCACAGAGCAGAGACGCCCTATTTCCTGAAGCTTCCGCTGGAGTTTCTTGAATTCCTGCAAAATGAGTACACCCTCCAGGACGATGATTTCGCGTTCCTGATCGAACTCGCGCACTACGAGTACATAGAACTGGCCGTTTCGATTTCCGAGGACGAGAATGATCTGACGGGCGTCGATCCCGACGGTGATCTGCTCGCCAATGCACCGGTCAAGTCGGTACTTGCATGGGCATTTGCCTATCATTTCCCCGTGCACCGAATCTCGAAAGACTACATGCCGGACGAGCCCGCCGAACGGCCGGTATTTCTTGCGGTCTACCGTCGCAGCAATGACAAGGTCGGATTTCTCGAACTCAATCCTGTTACTGCGCGTTTGCTCGAGCTGGTCGGTGAAAATGACAACCGCGCCTCGGGCGAGGCGTTGCTGCGCTCGCTCGCCAGTGAGATTGCCTACCCGGACGTCGATGCCTTGCTGCAACATGGCGCCGCGGCACTCGAGGAAATGAGGCAGCTCGAAATTCTTACCGGCACTCGATTGCCGCTTTAGGAGTTACCTGATGGATAAGCTGCATCGATTTTGGAAACGCGTCGTCGACGTTCTCGATCCCGCCGGGGACTGGCTGGCGTTGCTGCCGATTCGCCTGTTGATGGCTTACGAATTCGGCAAAGCCGGCATGATGAAATTCAATGGCAATAACTGGTTCGGCAACGTGCAAGACAACTTTCCGTTTCCATTCAACGTCGTTCCGGTCGAAATCAGCTGGTTTCTTGCGACCTGGTCCGAAATACTCGGCGCTGCCGGGCTCGTTCTCGGCCTGTTCACGAGATTCTGGGCCGTGAGCCTCATCATTCTGAGCATCGTTGCCATCGCGGGCGTTCACTGGCCCGACGACTACTCGAGTTTCGCCGAGCTCTGGAAAGGCTATGCAGTGTCCAACAAGGGATTCGGCAACTACCGTATCCCGCTGTTGTTCCTGGCCATGCTTGTACCGCTCGTATTCAAGGGCGCCGGCAAGCTCAGTCTCGATCACGTGCTGGCGAAACGCTTCCGCTAGGGTGCAGATCGTTCGTGGCTGGTGGCCTGAGTTTTTGCAGCGGCGCTGCTGATCCGGACCTCGGCTTCGAGATGCGAATCCGCGATGAGCGAATTCGTGATCAGGCAGTGTTTTTCCGCCATTTCAAGCAGCCGTTCCGCCTTACTTTCTCGCGTGCCCTCCGGGACTTCCAGCGCTGCCCGGATGTTGAAGCCCGTGAACCGCGTGACTTTTTCGACCTTTTCCAGCACGCCGTCCACGTTGCAGCTGAGGGCATGCCAGTCGAGATCGGAGGCTTTGGCGATTGCCTTGAACGACAAGATGAAGCAGTCCGCTACAGCGGCTACCAGCAGGGTCTCGGGTGACCATTCGTCGCCTGGCCCACCGAACTCAGCCGGGGCTGCCGACTCAAGATCCGGCAGGCCCGGGCTGGACAACGTGACATTGCCTGCCGATTTGGCTGCTGCCGCCACAAGGTATGTATGGGGATAATCCTGCACGATTATTTCTCCTGTCTGCGGATCGTAGACTCGAACGCGGCAAACGATCCGGCAATACGTAGATCACACAGGCACACAACGGATGCTCAGCGCTTGAGGGCTGACAAAATCTCTTTGAGGAGCTGATTATTCTCCGACTGCAAATCGCGAGTCTCGCGTGCAATTGACAGAACTTCGTCCTGCATGCCCTGGCTGCGATCAAGGTTTTCGCGGGCCTGCTGGTTGATCGCCGCTGAATCGTCCATGATTGCCCGCGCTTTTTTCGCCTGTCTGCCAACCGCAATGAACGCGAATACGAGCAGTCCGATCAACAACAGCCAGATGCCATATTTCGACATGAACCACAGGGCACCGACAGATCCGCCGGTGGAGTAAAGCGCTGTGATCGACGCCTGGTACTCGGCTGGGCCCATCCAGCGCTGCTCGGCATCCGAATAGTAGAGTGTCTGACGATCAGACAGCCAGTAGTAGTAGCTCTGTGATGCGAGCCGCTCCTCCGGTATGTCCACCAACTCGAAATCGACCATGCCAATGCTGCTAAAGCCCGAGTCGAACCCGGCGGCCTCGGTGGACCGGACGAGCGCGCCGACAAGCTTCACCTCGCCATCATAGGGAAGATCAGCATCCTGAAGTCGGTAGATACCGTCGCCGGTCACCTCAAAACCGGCGGTACCCGGCAATGCAGCAACATACGCCTCCCAGGCCGCAATCAACGAGTCCCGATCGGGTTCTGCCGCCGCAGCCTGAGCTGCAATCAGGCCAGGCAACAGGAAAAGGATGCTTGCTGTTCTTCGTACCGAGAATGCCATCGATTGAACGCCTGCCGACCAGGGTCGCCGGTGCACTTTACTGACTCTTCTTCGGCATGTACAAGTCAGTCAAAGTGCCGTCATACGCTTCAGCCGCGAATGCAATGGTCTCGGAAAGCGTCGGGTGCGGATGAACGGTCAGACCGATATCGGCGGCGTCGGCACCCATTTCGATAGCCAGGCCAATTTCGGCGATCAGGTCCCCTGCACTCGGCCCCACAATAGCACCACCAAGAATGCGTTCTGTCTTCTTGTCCCATAACAGCTTGGTGAATCCCTCGGATCGACCTAGCGACAATGCACGACCACTCGCAGCCCACGGAATTTGCGTCTTGTCGTAGTCAATTCCCTGCGCTTTCGCCTCGGTCTCGGTCAAGCCGACCCAGGCGATCTCAGGGTCAGTGTAGGCAACAGACGGAATCGTCCGCGCGTCGAAATAGCTTTTCCTGCCGGCGGCGACCTCCGCCGCAACTTTCGCCTCGTGCGTTGCCTTGTGCGCCAGCATCGGTCCCGGCACGACATCGCCAATGGCAAAGATATTCGGCACGTTGGTGCGCATCTGCTTATCGACCGGGATCACGCCACGGTCGTCCACCTGGATGCCTGCGTTGGCCGCATCCAGCTGATCGCCATTTGCACGTCGACCAACAGCGACCAGCACACGGTCGTAGACACCGATTGCGGGCGCGTTCTTGCCTTCGAAGGTGACTTCGATTCCGGGAACGGTTGGCCGCATGCCGACGACCTTTGTTGAAGTCATGATTGCTTCGTAGCGATTATTGACGACTTTCAGAAACGGGCGCAGCAGATCCTTGTCTGTTCCCGGCATTAGTGAGTCCATCAATTCGACGACGCTGACCTCTGTGCCAAGTGCACTGTAGACACAAGCCATCTCCAGGCCAATGATCCCACCGCCAACCACGAGCATGCGTTTCGGCAAAGGATCGAGTTCAAGCGCGCCGGTCGAATCGATAATGCGCGGATCATCCGGCAGTCCCGGTAACATGATGCTCTCGGATCCTGCAGCGATGATGCACTGTTCGAACGCCAATACCTCACCGCTGTCGAGCACCAGGCTGTTTGCCGACTGGAACTTTGCGCTCCCGTGCACGACGGTTACCTTGCGCTGCCTGGCCAGTTGCGTAAGACCGCCCGTGAGTCTGCCGACGACCTCGTTTTTCCAGTGACGCAGCTTTAATGCATCGATCCTGGGTTGGCCAAACGAAACACCGTGATCCGACATCGCCCTGGCATCGTCGATCACTTTCGCCGCATGCAGCAGGGCTTTCGATGGTATGCAGCCGACATTCAGACATACACCGCCGAGCGTGTCCCAGCGTTCGACGAGGGTGACGTTCATACCGAGATCGGCGGCACGAAAGGCCGCTGTATAGCCGCCCGGGCCGGCTCCAATGACGACCAGCTGAGCCGATTGTGCCGGTGCGACAACCTGCACCGCGCCAGTGGCCGCCGCGATTTCTTCTGCCGACATCGTGCGCGTCTGCGTCGGATCGATCAATTGCTCCCCTGCACTGATCAGTTCATCCGCCGCCTCGATGGTGACGACGACATCACCGGCTGAGACCTTATCGCCGGGAGCAACATGAACCGAAATGACCGTACCGGCATGGCTTGCCGGAACATCCATTGCGGCTTTGTCCGTTTCGATCGTGACCAGCCCGTCCTCGATCGCAACAGTGTCGCCGGGGGAAACGAGAATATCGATGACTTCGACTGCCGTGAAGTCGCCCAGATCCGGAACCGTCAGTTTGACCTGTTGCGCCACTACAGAGTCGCCTGAAGCAATGCGTCCACCTCGGTCAGTTTCTGACCAAGGAATGTTGTGAAGCGCACCGCTGCCGCACCGTCGATTACCCGATGGTCGTAAGACAGCGACAACGGCAGCATCAGCCGCGGCTCGAACTCCGAACCGTTCCACACCGGCTGCACCGACGAGCGCGATACTCCGAGGATGGCCACCTCCGGTGCATTAACGATCGGCGTAAATGCCGTGCCGCCAATACCACCAAGGCTTGAAATGGTAAATGTCGCGCCTTGCAGCTGCGGTGTCCTGAGCTTACCGTCACGCGCAGCAGCGGACAGCACGCCAAGCTCGTCTGCGAGTTCATAAACGTCTTTCTTGTCCGCATCGCGTATC
>JAOTVR010000109.1 GCA_029863305.1 Gammaproteobacteria bacterium
AAAGCTTGCGCGGAATCCAACGTACCTACTCGATAAACAGTATCGGCGCAGGCTGTGTCCGTAACGCCGTGCCGGGTCTCTGTCACTTCGAGTACCAATTCCCGATTCTGATGGACGATTGCGATCCCCTCGAACTGACGATACCACCAGAGCGTCAGCGTATTGATTCCGGCGTCAAAATCCGGCTCGGGCATCCGGAGTCCGATAGCCACGCCGTATTTCTCATACAGGCCCTGGTCGAGAGCAACTTCAAATGGAAGTTTGCTGACTGACCTCGATCCCGGTTCGACGCGGAACTGAAGCAAATCCCTTGAGCCAAACAGTGCGAGAACAGCCTGTTCCGCACCTGGATGCAGTGGGACGCCGACGTTTTTCCACATCAGCTCGGGCTTGACGGGAATGTCCGCCGACCGCTCCTCTTCCGGCGCAATGCCATGTGCGCGAAACATCTGTTCGACGAGAAACGACACACCGTTATCCTTGCCAATCCTGTTGGCTGCAATTTTGACAGGCAATTTGCACTCGCGGATTTGTTCGTAACTGTTGACATCGAGCGCTGCATCGGCGACACACATCACCCGGTTATTTTGGGGAAAGACGGCCCGGAACTGCGGCGCTTCTCGCTGCGACTCGTTGGCGAGTTGGTCGTTCGGCTGTTGTGCGAGCGTTTCTGCGTGAGTGCCTGCCGTCAGGACACACGCAAGAAAGAGTCCGATAGATCTCGGCGCTACGCTCATCGACTGACACCTTATGGGTTCCAGCAGCCGCGACACCGGCGACTGCCGTAGACCGAATCGGCGTTAGCGAAACGAATCCGCGGTTCTGTTCAGCCGACGGTCGACAAGCGGTGCCGGGTGATGCGGGCGATAATGCTCCCGGGTCGTCAGGCCGTTGACCGAGTTAGCCTGTGCGAACAGGCGTGGTCGCGGCGTGCTGAACTTGTCGGCAAGCAGCTCGGTTTTCGAATGTAGCACCCTGAGCGTCTTCTCGAGAACCAGTCTGACATCGTCCGACACATCCTCGAACAAGCTGGCTTCGACGTCAGCTGCCAGCGGTGTAATTTGCGCATGAAAATCGCGGCCTGCCGCCGACAGGTTCAATACAGAGCAGCGCCGGTCCTGAGTATCGAGTTGGCGATCGATCAAGCCCCTGTCCAGTAACTTGGTGACGGCCCGGCTAACGGCGACCGTATCCATCTGCGCAAGCCGCGCGACGGAGACAGCCGACAGGCCGGGCCTCTCTGCGACGATCGCAAGAACTTTCCATTCGGGCAGGGATATATCGAAACGATCTTCGAAAACCGTGGCCAGGGCGCGCATGATCGCGTGGCTCAATGTCGCCAGTTGGCACGGGATGTAATTGGTCAGATTGAATTTGTTCGCTGGTTCGGTCATTGCGGTCTCCGCGTCTGAAATGCGCCCGCCTTCCCTGTGCGCATGCCCCCGAGACCTGCTCCTGCCTGTCTCCTATCACGAGAAATTAATATAGGTTACAAAAATAGTTATAGAAAATGAAATATTCTGCATTTAATATAATCAAATGGTTAATTCAAATCCCCCTATCGCCACAAAACAACTACTTAGTCGCATTCGGCATCGCCATCTCAACTGCTTTCTGGAAGCGGCGCGCTCACGCAAGGTCAGTTCGGCGGCCTACGCCCTCAACATCAGCCAGCCCGCCGCGTCGAAAACGCTCTCGGAACTCGAGAATATTCTCGAGACCAAGCTCTTCGAACGGGGCGGGAGAGGAGGGCTCACGCTGACGCCGTCCGGGCGTGTGTTCCTGCGTTCCGCGGGTTCGAGCATCGCGGCCCTCAAGGAAGGTCTCGATGGACTGGCCCAGGCGCGCATGCAGGGTGGTTCACGCCTCGTCGTTGGCGCATTGCTGGGGGTTGCTGCACAGTTCATGCCGCGGGCCGTCAAGGAATTTCGCGAGAGCCACGGCACCACGATCCGCATCATCACCGGCCCGAACAACACGATGCTCGACCAGCTGCGCGTCGGCGAACTCGATCTCGTGGTCGGACGACTGGCGCGGCCAAAGGATATGCAGGGCCTGTCTTTCATGCATCTCTACTCGGAGGAGCTCGTCCTGGTCGCCCGCACCGGGCATCCACTCGCCGGCGTCGCGAGCTTTGACCTGTCGATACTCGAGCGAACGACAATGCTCCTGCCCACCGCTGACGGCTTGATGCGGCCCGTCATCGAACGCTTCATGATTGCTCACGGCGTGCCTCCGCTTCAAAACACGATTGAGGTTCGCTCATCGGACTTCAGCCGGCAGTACCTGCGCGATTCGGATGCCGTCTGGATGGTGTCCCGAGGCGTTGTCGAGCACGATATCGAAGACGGCACGCTGAGTCTGTTGAAAGTCGATACGAGTGAGACACAAGGTTCTGTCGGGCTGACCGTACGGTCGGACACCGATCCATCACCGGCATTGCGCATGATGATGGACACGATCGCGCGCGTGGCGGCAGAGTATCCGCATCACTGAATTATCGTTTCGTGCGCAAGCGAAATGCGCGAAATTCGGACAGCCGTCTATACTGACAGAAAATCCACGCCAGGAGCTGCCGATGTTGTCTTCGAGCAATACGCATTTGTCCATCCGGTCGCGCTATCGCGTCATTTCGATCGTCGGCGCGATTTTCGGAACTCTGATCGTTTCTGCGCCAACCTCAGCAGCAGAGCAGCCCGTGTCGGACCTGATACCGATCCAGCTCTTACTCGGTGACGTCTCGCTGAACAAACTGCCGTTCGTGATGGCGCTGGATGAAGGCGTCTACTCGCGCAACGGCCTGAACGTTACACCCAAGTTCTCGCGCGGCTCGGTCGAGATTATCCGCCGCAGCGGCGTCGATATCCCGGAAGAATACATCCACAATGGCGCGACCCGCCCGCTGGTCAAGATCGGCGGTGCGGCACCGCACATCACCCGACTGACGACGCGAGCAGGTTCCTGGGACCCTGTCATTCTCGGCTCCACGCATCGGACGTCCCGCTGGCGAATCGTCAGCCAACCCGACATTGATAGCGCAGCAGACCTTAAAGGCAAGCGCATCGGCTACTCCGGCGTCGGCGCTGTGACTCATTTCATGGCCATCAGTTTTGCCGAACAGATGGGCTGGGATGCCAATCTCGACTGGTCGATGATGGGCGACGCGCTTGGCGTCTCGGCGCTGCAGGAAGGCCATGTCGATGCGATCATTTCGCCAGAGTTACACACGACGATGGCGGTTGATGCAGGTTTCAGAATACTGGTGGATCTGGGTGACTACGAGCTGCCGGTTGCAGGTTCCTCGTTTCTGTTCGATCGGAGCTGGCTGGCCGATAATCGGGACACAGCCAGCCGCCTTATGAAAAGTTATGTCGAGGCGATCGCGCTGTTGAAAAATGACAAGCTCGCTGCGTTTCGAACACTCAGGAAGTGGTTCCGGATTACTGACCCGGACTTGCTCGAACATTTTTACGATGAAGCGAAGAAGCTGCCGGCCAAACCGTATCCGCCGTACGAGGGACTCAAGAAGATGATGGAGATCTACGACAGCCATGAAATGCGCAAATATACGCTCGAGTATTTCTACGACGATAGCTTCATAAAGGAGCTGGACGAAAGCGGCTACATCGATGGCCTGTACCGATGAGCGCCGTGCAGCGATCGACATTCAACGCCGCCTTCGCAACACTGCTCGTCGGCAACCTTCTGTGCCTACAAGTGACGACCGCAGACGACAAAGTGCTGCCCGAGGAACTCATTCGTTATGCGGACCTGGTTCTGTATGACGGTCAGGTGCTCACGGTAGATGCAAGTTTTTCGGTCGCCGAAGCTCTCGCCGTGCGTGACGGAAAAGTCCTGGCTGTTGGCACAAGCGAGCACGTTCTGAAGCTCGCGGGACCGCGGACAGAGCGGCTTGACCTCGCCGGAAGAACGGTAACGCCAGGCTACATCTATAACGATGGCGATAACGCCGTTCCCGGTGGTGACATCTACAAGGACACGATGGTGGGCGGGTGGCTTTCGGGTCGCATTCCCGGAGAGGAGATGGAGGTGCTGCTGAGTTCGCTGGACGACGTGCTGAAAAAAGCCGAGCCGGCCGAGCCCGTGTTCGTCAATATGCCGAAGAACTTCCCGTTGGAAGCCTTCGACTGGACCGCGAACGATCTCGATAAAATCGCGCCTGAGAATCCGATCGCACTTTTCTATACGAGCAGCGACGTCCGCGCCAATCACGCCATGCTGCAACGCGCTTTTTCGATGGGCTTGCCGAGGGACCACTTCGGCGTGATTCGCGATGCAAGCGGAGAACCGACCGGTGAGCTGGTTCATGAGGCGACAGGGTTCATCGGCTGGCAAGCGCGACCGTACCCGAGCCGGGAGTACATCGAAAAAGGAATGCGCGACGCGAAGGCGTCGTTTCTCGGTTATCTCAGTGTCGGCGTCACGACCACGACCGGGCACATGAGCGGACTGACCATCAGCATGCTCAATGAGATATTTCACAAGGGTGAACTATCGATGCGGGTATTTCCGGGTCACGACATGACACGACAAAACCCGTTTCCGGAGCAATATCTGAAACGCGTCGGCAACATCGTCGACTTTTCACTGTATGACCCGCAGCGCGGACCAATGGTCAAAATCGTGGGCGCCGCGCTCGCATCTCTCGATGACGGTCCAAACAGTCCGTCCGGCATTCTGACGATCCAGCCCAAAGACCGCATCATGGCCGAACTCGGCGGCACGCCGCATGGTTGGAATAAATGGTCAGGGGAGAGTGTCACCGGACTGTCGTGGGACGACATCAGTGACGAAGACAAGCTGCAGACCGACTGGAATACGATGCGCCTGCTCATCAAGTATGGCTGGAATACGAGCGGCAATCACAATATGGGCAGCGGCGCGATGCAAGTAGTGCTCAATGCGGTCGAGAACGCGTACAACGAGGAGGAGGTGCTGTTCGAGCAGATAAAACCCAACGCATACGACCACAATGTGATTTGGCACGAGGATAATTTTGCGCTCATTGACAAGTACAACGACCAGCTCCGGTTCGGGCTGAAAATAAACGAGTACTTCGATCCGCGACTGGTACAGGGCAAGTCGCCGCTACTCTATGAGTACGCGAACCAGCTCGACAACCTGCAACCCGTGAAGGACCTGATTGACAGGGGTGTGAACGTACATTTCGAAGGCAGCGACGCAACGAATCATCCGATGACAATGATCAAGTGGGCCGTAACACGTCGCGATGCGAGCGGCCGCACAATTGCTCCCGCGCAGGCGATCGGCCGTGAAACAGCGCTGCGCATGATTACCTGGAACGCGGCGCGTTTTGTCGGCGAGGAAGACGAGCTCGGCTCGCTCGAACCCGGAAAGTGGGCCGATATCGTCGTGCTGAACGGTGATTTTCTACAAGTACCCGACGATAAACTGGACACGCTGCACATCGATCTGACCTACGTGGCGGGCCAGATCGCCTACGACGCCAAATTATGGCAGTGAATGAAAAACTGCGGCGTCTTGGCCTGCTACCGGCCGCGGCGGCCGCGCTCTTTGCGCTGCCAGGCCCGGCTTTTTCGGGCGACGAAGACAAAGATCCCGCTTACATGATCTACATCGATCCGGAGACGGGCAAATACACGACCGAAGATCCCAGCGCGGACGCCACGCCGGACGCGGCGGCAGTACCGTCGCAATCACCGCGTGCAACTCGATCCGACACTCCGTATCTTGTCGCGGTCACGAGCCTGCTTGCAATTCTGCTTGTCTTCGCCATAGTCAGACATCAACGCAAACCGGTCGTTTGAGGTGAACATGAACGTCATGACGAACAGACTATCCACAATCACAGCGTGTCTTGCGCTGACCGGCCCATTTGCAGGTAGTGCAGCAAATGCCGACTTTGAGCCACCGCGAGAAGTAGGGCTCGCGGAAATCGTTGCGGCATCGGAAGACGTCCTCGGCCGCCCGGACATACCGGTCCGTGGCGATAACGGCTATATCGAGGACATCGTTAGCATCGATGTTGCGGGGATGCAGTGGGATCTCGGCATGTCCGTCCATGAACCCGTCGATGACGACAGAATAGCGAAGGGCGCTGACGGCAAGAAAATCGGTATTTTCCTGCTGCACGGCGGTTCGGGAGATTTCAAGTCGATGCACCGCCAGGCACGCATGCTGTCGCAGAAGTTCGGCTACAAGGTTGTCAGCATGAGCTACCCAGGCCGGCATGCGTTTCATACAGAATCGCGCGACTGGCCTGACAGTAATTTTCGTGCGGACGGCTCCGTGCGAACGCCGATCTGGCTGCGCGGAGAATCCATCGGCCGCGATGAGTACGATGTCATTTATGACACGGAACAGAGGCCGCGGTACGGCACTCGGCGGCTTGCGAAGGCCAGGCCCGGCACGAATTTCTACTACCGCATGGCGGCGTGGCCGCTCGCCCTGGAAGCCGGCGGCGTTGAGGCGATGCGCAGGCACTTTCCGCAAAGTGAATTCTCCATCTACCTGCATGGCCATTCGACGGGCGGCCCCCTCGTCAATATGCTGTCGCAACGCGTGCCGAATGTCCGTGGCATGCTCGCGGTGGAGAACTCATCGTTCGGCTACATCTATCGCGCGCAGGCTGCGTGGGGTGGGCAGCTCGGCAAGATTGGTAGCTATGAACTCGTACAGGAAGCGAAACTGCTGCCATCGAGATCCGATCCTTTTGACGAGCTTTACATCCGCAGCTGGCGGGACTCGGCGCGCTACGTCGGCCCGGAGTTGCTCGGCACCGAAGGCCCGGAAGCGCTGATGCGGCTGCCAATGGTCATGGAGGATATTCTCGATGGCTGGAAACTTTCGGAAAAACGGCCGCAGTTCAAAGCCGAATACGTCATTACACACGGCATCGAGGCGTCGCTGACGGCGGCCGCGCGTGTCACGGCAGAGCGCCTGCAACTGGACGACGACGAGACGCGTGAGCTGATCGCGCACTACGTCGGATTGACGCAGGAATTATCGGGCGAGGGCACGAAGCCTGTGCCGCCGGTCATGTTCCAGATTTCGGCGCACAGTCGTGATCACAGCCGCGAAGTCTACGAGGCCGTCGTGATCCCGCTGTACCAGAAAATGGATCCGGCGCCGAAGTATTCGTTGACGCAGTTTATGGCGGGCAAGCACGGTTACATGGCGGCCGACGAGGCACTCGGCCTGCCGTCCGGTATCGGCCCAGCCGTTTTCCTGCAATGGGACAAAGCGATCAAGAGCGGCTGGTTCGTCGTCGATCGCTAACTCTGGCTAGTGTTGCGCCAGCCAGCGCAGTGCGGCGAAAAGGCCGCCGGCCAGCTCACGAGGTTTTTCGACGTGGCCGTAATGCGTCATCGGCACGCCGAACAGCAGCACCCGGATGGGTACGCCGGGGTTGGCGGCACGGAATTCATTGGCAACGATCAGTTCCCGCGCCGCGGTCAGGTCTTCATTCCAGTGACCCGTATCGAGTGGGGCCGTCGCCCAGATCATCTTTTTGTAGCCTGTGATCGGTGAGCGCATCGTGCTGAACAGATCGGCAATTACCTCATCCGCGTCTACGCCCAAGGAATTGTCAGCCAGCGTCTGACGAATCTGAGCCGCAATTTCAGGTTGCAGATTGAGCGCGCTCGAGTGCTCCATGTCCTGCAGGGGTTGCTTGAACTGTGCGCGGCGCCGCTGCTCCGCGCCCATCCACTCTTCGGCCATTTCGAGCCTGGACTTATCTTTGTCCCAGTAGGGATTCAGTGGTCCGAGATATCCGCCCGAGTACTGGTCGGGCGTGCGCGCGCGCAGCTGGCTGATATGCGGGTAGTCATCGATTGACCGAACACCGCGAAAATCCCGCATCGCGTGCATACCGGCCGGGCCGCCCGTTCCCCAACCCATCGACAGTCCGAGATTCATACCCGCGAGTGGCTCCTTGAGGATGAACTGCACCTCGCCGCCTGTCGAATGTCCGATGATCACTGCAGGTCCCGTCACGATTTCGTCGATGACGGCTTTAATCCCGTCGGTGACCACACGGAACGTGTAGATCGTGTTGCGGATTTTCGCCTCGTCGGCCGGCACGTCGCGATCGAGCAGGTAGCCGGGAATCCGCTCGCCGACGTCGGTCTCGGTCCAGCCGCCGTGGCGGTAGTTACCCGGTATCGTGACGAGTACAACGGGGATTCTCTGCGCGAGGTATTGAGCGAGACCGGCCGCATTTTTCGGGCCGATAAAGAATTCGTACCAGTTTGCGGCGCCACCGTTGATGATGATCATCGTCGGCAGACCGGCGACGGCATTTTTTGGCAGCAAATGCAGTGCGCCGATATCCCAGTCGAGCCCGTAAACGCGGAAACGCGTTTCATGCCAGCGAGCCGTGTAGCCCAGTTTCTCTGCCGGGAGCGATGCAAGAGTGCGCGGATCGAATGCGCCGCCCGGCGCCTCTTTCGCAAGCTCGGTGACAGTAGCTCCACCATCCGGCAGGTCCCAGCCGAGCTGCGCAAACAGCCGGGGAGAAATGACATGGTAGGGAGCGTCAGCGGCGAGAAGCTGCACGATCCGGTCTTCGGCCGATGGCAGTTGTGCACAGCTCGCGAGTGCGAGATATACGACGGGCACGATGACCAGGCGCAGAAGTCTCGTAGCAGTCATGCGATGTGCTCCATGGGTGCTGCGCTTATTCGACCAGGGTCGACGGGTCGAGACTTTGCGCCCGCGCCTCGTCGATATAACGCGTCGTCGTCGCGGCAGTGAAAAAGCCCTGGTTTCCAAGGCCGATAGCCGCCGCCGTTACGCAATCGACATAGCGCTGCTGCGTCAGATCTTCGCCAGCCTCCAGCAGCCCCAAACGCTGCCACGCGGCGCTCGGCGTTTCACGGAAATCCCAGATGCCGTTGCGATTCATATCGACGAACACGTTCGATTCGTCCAGCGGTTCCAATCCTTCGCCGGTAAACGCGGCAAATGCGGTCGTCCCGGCACCGCTCTTCGGATACGGATAAAAAACACCGAGCGGACAGGCGACTTCCGGATAGCTGATCGCAGGATTGTCAATGACACCGTCGTCGTCGATATCGCCGATGACCGGCCAGTCAGATTTTGACGCCAGCGGAACGCCTGTGCCCTCGACGAGAGCATCGAGCTTGTCGATAGCGCCACCGATTATGAGCGATACATCGAGCACGCGGATCTTGCCGAGGCGATTGTCGGGAGGTAATCCTTCACCGCCGTCGTGGCTCATGCTGCGTATCTCGTACATGCGAAATCGATCGCCGAGCCCCTTGTCCATCACGATCTTTGCATTGACTCGCTTGTTGCCAAGGTAGCTGTTCGTGACCCAGGCAGGCCGATTCGGCGCCCGATCCCAGATTTTCGTGTACATCTGGTGCACGATCTCGACCTGCGGCCGGAACAGGGCTTTCTCCTCGTCGGTCTGGAACAGCACGTCCTTGCCGTTGCGCATGACTACGGGCAGCCAGAGTCCGGTCGCCGAGTCGTCGAGCAGATAGCCGTCAAACATCGGTCTGCCTTGCGCGTCTTCGTTCAGGCCGGGCGTGTAGTTGATACTCCGCGCGATGCGGGCGCCGGCCGAGTGGCCGTACAGATAGGTTCGCGATGGCTTCTTGCCGAGCCGCTCCTGCAGCACCTTCTCGGCGACCAGCGTGAAGTCCTTGATGAGCGACGCATTGTCGTTGAACGCGGCAAAGTCGACGATGCTGCCGTCTTCCAGAGTTGCGATGACTTCGCCGATGCCCTGTTCGCTGGTGCGCTTGGTGCTGGCGAGCGCATATCCTTTGCTGATCATGACGCGGTCGATCTTGTCGAGTTCGGCGATCGGATCCTCCGCATTCAGATAGCGATCCCACCTTTTCAAAGCGCCGTTGCGGAACGAACGACCTCTGCCGTGAGCCGTAACCCACAGCTTGCCGTTCCAGTCGTCGAGCGACTTCGGGAACACGAGCAAAATGGCCGAGCCGCGCTGGCGCTCGTAGCGGGCGATGGCGAGTTGTCGCTCTCCAGGTGTGCCGGCTTGTTCGAAAATAAGATCTGGGCCGTTGGTCAGGTACTCGTGATAGGTGCCTTCCCCAGTCACGTAGCCTTCGGCTGTGCCATCCAGTCCCATGTCGATGCGAGTATATTCACGGCCCATGTACGTCATGTCGGCCTCATGCATCAGACACGACTCCGGCCCTACATCCTGGTTTAGTACGGTCCGTGGATCTGGCAGGAATGCATCGCAGGATGCGTGCTCATCTGCCGCGGCCATTGCGCTGCCGAAAGCAATAACAGCCGCTGCCGGCAGGTGTACAAATAGCGTCGCTTTGGATGTGTGCATGCCTGGCTCCTGAACGGAATTGCATTGGGCGATCAAATTTCTTCTGTTGTGGGGCGCAGTTTAGCAAAGCACTGGCGGCATACTATTTCATGCGAAAGGGTATGGTGTGGGCCAATGAGTTATTGTCTGAGGGTACAGGTGAAATCAAATCCTGCGGAGGCAATGCTGATGAAACTCCATTATCTGTTGCTACTTATCGTGGCACCTGCGTTGGCCGAGGGTCAGGATCTTCCTGCAGAGCTGATTCGCTACGCCGATTTCGTTCTTCATAACGGCCAGATTCTGACGGCCGATGCGGACAGGTCATTTACGGTTGCCGAAGCCGTGGCGGTCCGCGACGAAAAAATACTCGCGGTCGGCAGCAGCGAACAAATGCTGCGGCTTGCCGGTGCAGAGACGCGACGCATCGATTTGCGCGGCCGATCAGTGACGCCGGGCTTCATTTACAGCGATGGCGATAATGCGGTTCCGGCCGGGGACATTCTCAAAGACAGTCAATGGGGCGGCCGCACGCATCCGCACCTCGGTGGCGACACGATCGATCAGGCGCTCGCGACGCTATCGTTCATTGTGGACAAGGAGGGCGCCGCCGGCGAGCCGCTGTTTTTCAACCTGAGTGACTCGTGGGCCAGCGTCGCAATGAAATCCTGGGACATATCGATACTCGATGAGGTCGCGCCGGAAATTCCGATCGCCGTGTATCTGGACAGCAGCTACGCATTGTTGAATACGGCGATGATCGAGCTGGCGATCGCACGGGGTTTTCCCGCCGATCATTTTCACCTCGACCGGGATAGAAACGGCAACTACACGGGACGGGCCGGTGCGCAGCTGACGGGATTTGTCGGGCGAGAGGTCCGCCCGTGGCCGAACGCCGAATGGTTCGATGAGTACGCCGTGCCACTCGCCGTCGAGACGCTCGCCAAATATGCTCGCCACGGCGTGACGGTCGCAACCGGCCATATGAGCGCGCCGACGATGACCGTCTTGAACCGGCTGTTTCACGACGGCGACGGCCGCAAACTCGCGGTGCGTGTTTATCCGGGGCTCGATTTTCTCAGGCAGAACCCCGAGGGCGAAAAATACCTGAAGCGCATCGGCAACCTCGTCGACTTTTCCCTGACTGACGATCGCGGCCCG
>JAOTVR010000110.1 GCA_029863305.1 Gammaproteobacteria bacterium
GAATTCACCTTTCATGCTGGCGCCGGCTTGCAGCAATCCGACATCAAGGGATCTGAGGCTGACATCCTTCAAAGGCGGCGGCACATCACCCTGCGCAAGGCGATGCGCGAAGCCTTCGACGACAGCAGTCTTACCGACTCCCGCTTCACCGGTCAAAATCGGGTTGTTCTGTCGTCGTCGCATCAATATGTCGATCATCTGACGAATTTCCTCGTCCCGACCGACAATCGGGTCGATCTCGCCGTTTCTGGCTCGCTCCGTAAGATCCACGGTAAATTGTGCCAAGGCCTCCTGCTTGCCCATCTGCGCCGGCGACATCGCACCGCTTGCAGTCCCTGGAGCAACTCCGCCGCCAACACTGAATCCATCCTTCGCGTGCATTGCATTTTCAGGCGAATCGGCAACGATCTCGTCAAATTTGTCGGTCAGCTTGTCAAACGTGATCTTGGAGAACTCTTTCGATATGTTGTTCAGTACGTTTTTGAGGCCGCGCGTCTGCAATATGCCGGCAACGAGATAACCGGTTCGCACCTGTGCTTCCCCGAACATCAGAGTCGCAACCACCCAGCCCCGTTCCACGGCTTCCTCCACATTCGCGGACAAGTCGGAAATTGTGGAAGCACCCCTCGGCAGCCGCTCGAGTGAGTCGGTGATATCGGCTGCAAGATGAGATGGTTCAAGATTGAACTGTCGAATGATTCGATGCAGATCCGAATCCTGCAACTGCAGGATCTGATGTATCCAATGCGTCAGTTCAACATTTGGATTGCCCTGCATTTTGCAGAACACTGTAGCCGCTTCGATCGACTTGTACCCGACCTGATTAAGTTTTCCAAACAACGCCGCACGACTGATCTCTGCCATTGCAGTTTCTCCTTATGAGTTGTTCCGCCAGGCGAGCCGGCGTTCAACTTGTTTTTTTATGTTCATTTGATTCATGCAGCTTTCTCGCCCACAGCTGCTGCTCTTTGCTGATCCGTCGCCCACTCGACCGGATGCAGCACGACGTCGTCGGCGACTGATTCAGCGGGTTTATCTCCTATCCAACTGGTCCAGCCGAGCTGCCCCGTCTCGCCGATACGTACGCGTGGGACTTCTTTGCCAATCAGCAACAAGCGCAATTCCCATTCCAGTTCATCGCCTACATAATTCCTGACTGTCGCACACAGCTTATCGATGGATTCACCGCCCGGAAGAAACCGTTGAAAATCCTTCCCAGTCAGTGGCCCGCAGCGAATGCTGAATTTGTGCTGCCCGCCCCACACTCTGGCACCCATGGTTGCTGTCAAACCCAGCGAACCGGTTTCCCTCGATTTTCCGAGCAGACAGCGGCTCTCATGCGGTAGCTCCATCCATTCGCCAACGTATTGTTCGACATGCATCGGAACTCTGAACAGTTCTTCCAGCATCGCTTGCAAACCTTCCGCTGGCTTTGCCTGCATGACCAGGCGACCAGCCATGTAAAGTTTTGCGTGATCGGAGAGAGCATCGCGTTTTCGTAACGACTCGAGACCCATGCCGAATGTCGACCCCACATACCTTGCAAATCGGTCCTGTTCCGGTCGGTCCATCTGCACGGCGGGCCGCGCATCTGCCCATGCGCGATAAAACAGGGACATCATTCGGTGATGAAATATATCTGCAAATGCCCTGAACGTCGGGTCGTGATACAGGCGCTCGCGGTCTCTGGCGTACTCGGTGAGATGCAATGGAAGAGGACCGTTTGGACCAAACAAGCCGAAAAAATAGCCCGCCAGGTAATTTGTCGAGCCTTTTTGTGCTGGCCTGAACGCAGCCAGCATAGACGGTGCAAAAGCCAGAGATGGCTCCTGTCCGAGCCGAATCGGTTCTCCAGACAGCCGCGCCGACTTGCCCAACCGGTCCATACCGGGATTCTCTGCTTCAATCAGGCGCATGGCCTGGAAGAAATTGAACCTGTACGGCGCGGACTCCAGCGCGTTGGCGAGTCCTATAGTCTCGGACGACGCCCGATTCTCGCTGGCCATCTGGCTACCTCTCCGCGGTCATCTGTCCGCAACACTGTTTCAGTAAATGAATTCATCGATACGTGCCGTGCAAAAAACTCCTCAAGTACGGATCCAAGCAAGAATACGCCGGTACCTTCAAAGGCGCCGTCTTCGCAATTGAGCGTGATCTCCAGTCCCCTGCCAAACGAAATCGGGCCACTCGTTGGAAGCCTGCGCGTAATCGGCTGCGACGAAACAGATTTAACACCCTCGATTTGGCGCTCCGTTGCCGCGTCCGATTCGTCCGCATATAGTGACAGTAATTCACGCAGCGCTGACGCGCCGTCTTCATTTTCTCCGTCTACTAATGACATGTAATTCAGCGACAGGTGACTGATAAGCCGCCATGATGCATTGCCGTGTGCCAGAGAAGGGCGCGGTTTGGTCGGGCCTGCAAGGCAACGAATCGACTCGACCGGCGCGCCAGTTTCCATCGTGAAGTCCGTCGTTCCCTTGCCAATCGGTATTTGCAGCGGCAAATCCCGGTTCGTGCACGTAGTCTTTATCGATATCTGTTTCAATGCAGACGAGAAAGGTGCATTTTTGGCGTCCACAAGCGACAGATACACTTCGCTACCGACATAACTCGCCCGAGAACCGATTTTGCGCTGTCGCGTTGACAACATCCGCGGCTCCCGGTGAGCCGTGTAGTACGCCATTTGTTCCTGATGCAGGCCAACGCTCCTGTCCGAGTAAAATGGACGAAATTCCGTATCATCCTCGCCACCACCATGACCGCGTACTTCCGATATCGAGTACACCTCGAAGTCCAACGGCCGCGTCCGATCAGGTAATACGTGAAATGCAGGAGCACCCCTGTCGACGTGAATCCGATCGGCGGTCTTATTAAACAGGTTAATTGCCGGAGAACAATTCAGCACGAAACATTTTTCGTCGATAGTACTGTCAAGCCCGACGACGGATCGATTCAACAGCACGATGATTTCGAGCTCGGTACCCGAGCATCGGCGAATTGCTCTTTGCAGGTTTCCTAACTCGACAAACAGAAAGCGCTCGGGAAACGCAAAGTACTCCTGTAACAGCCGATACCCGTGGAATGATCGTCGTGTATAGGGAAGCAGTGCCTTGTCGTTGGAAAAACCGAGCGCGCTGACGTCCGATCGATCGGTCTTGACCTGCCACGGGTCTTTGCCGCCCTTCGGCCGGATAACCGTGCCAATGCAATTGGCCAACAACTGTTCGTAGATTTTCTTTGGCAATTCGCCAGCACCGCGAACGTATAGCGGCAGGCGATCAAGTGACAATTCGTCAAATGCAACACCGGCAGTTGTCCGAAATCGAAGCCGGATACCGGCCTTTACGCCTCGCAGATCGCTGACGCCGATATTGGCCAGGGCACTGGCGCCGGAAAAATACTTGGCTTCTGTCAGCTCCAGTGGCCACAGCTGCAGTTCGTGTGCTGTCGTATAGGTGCAGTTCGTCTGGTCACCTTTGCCAAGCATGCTTTGAATCTCTGTTCCGCGTGGCAGCGTGAAGCCGGCAGCAAGACCGCCTTCGTCAAGATCTGGCTGGAATTGAACAACCGTCATTGACGGTGTCGGAGCGAGATAATGCGGGTAGATCAGTTCGAACAGATGCTGAGTGAAATTGGGAAATTCGGCATCAACTTTCAGCTGAACACGGGCTGCCAGGAACGCGAAACCTTCGAGAAGACGTTCGACGTAGGGGTCCGCACATTCGATGCCGTCCATGCCCAGACGGCCCGCGATTTTCGGAAACTCCTTGGCAAACTCGCTCCCCATTTCCCGCACATGGTGGAGTTCCTGGTTGTAGTACTTGAGCAGGCGCGGGTCCACGGCGAAACGTCTCAGCGGTTACTTTCGTTGACCGTTGCGCTACCTGTTTCCAGGTCGAGGTCCGTACTCAAGAAAAGACCAATGGGCATCGGCTGCGCCCATAGTTGGCCTTCGATAATAAACGACATCGTCTTCTGGCTCGTCTTATTCCTGTTTACGCTCAAATTAACTTTCAGTGACTCGGAAAGTATGCGCGGTTCAAAATCGAGTATCGCCTGGCGAATCTCCCGTTCCAGTGCCGGAACATCTGTCGAAGAGATTGTCTTGCCAGCCAAATTCGATACGCCGTAATTCAGGACGGAAGTCTTGACCTCCTGACAGGCGGACAGGTCTTCAGTCATTTCGAGATTGCCGGAATTCAACAGCCAGGCCAGATCGCGAAGAACACTGTGCTTGAGACGATTGAGTGATAAGACCCGTCGAGCGCGCGATTCAGCCTTCTTATCCGGCTCGTCGTCGGTCAGCCTGTCCAGCAATGACGGTTGCAGCCGTTCTTCCAGGCTGAGCTCAGCCATGGCGCACGCTAATCCGCTGTCTCGGTCGGTGCTGACACATCAAACTTGATTTCGCGAACCTCGAGTAGCGGGTAGTCGTTCTGGTCCGTGGCAAACATCCGTTGTCCCAGGCCGCAGTAGGTGTCGGCCGATTGCTCGGACCACTCGGTCAGCCTGCCGAGTATCAGCGCATCCTTATCACAGTTTTGTGTGTCGGGATATCTGACCGGTATCAAGCCGACAGATTGCCCGCCATTGGCCCAGGAAAACTGGGCCGGGATCCATACCAGGTCGCGGAGGTCCTCGGGTGGTTCTATGCTAATTGCCGTTATGCGATGCATAGGTATCCAATAATAATTGCCGTTTACGATCGCCTCTACGAACGGCCCGATTCTCGAATCCGCGTCTGCGATCCAGTCAAACGGCTCACCGTTAATCGATCCTGGCACCGCCGGAGCAGACTCATAAGCCTGGTCACGAAGCTGGGCTGCTTCGGCATGCTTGCCTTGCGCCGACAACTTCACAGATTCAAGCACCATGGCAATCCACTGCTCCGGATCACCGAATACAAGCGGTGAGCGTTCCCCGGCAAAGACTTTCTCGCGCAGCGCCTCGCAACCCAGGGCCTCGCGATACGTCTGAACCATCGGTAGCGCTGAAGAATCCAGTTCTCCAGCAACATTCAATTGATTAAGAGCACGCTCCCACTCTCCGGTAACCGACAGCAGCTGAAAGAGAAATGTACGATTCTCCGCTTTCGACGGATCGTCTCTTACCGCCTGCTTGACCGCGTTTAGTGTCTCACCGAGATCGCCACCTTTAAGATAGTCTTGGGCTAGCATGCTAATCCTCGATCCTTATGGTTGGATAGCCAATCGACAGTGGGAATCCGCCACGACCGGATAACCATCGATCGTGGCGAATTCTTCATCACAGCAGCAGTGTTTGTTGCAAATAGGCGATTCTGGCTACGCCGGAGCGTTTGCACGGATATCCCAGTAGTTGTTCTTCTTCTTGTCCGGACCTCCGTCATCCTTCTGCGACGTGTATTCGAACTTAACCTTGGCGAAGTTCAGCGTGACATTTTCAGTCAACTGATCCTCACCGCCGCTGCCGCCGGTCGAAACTGACGTTACCATCACATCTTCCATCGTAATCACGATGTATTCGAGCGGTTTCTTGCCCGCTTTGCGCACGCAAAGTGTTGCTTTCTTGAATTGATCACCGTTGGAGCAAAATAACTGCAGAACCGGAGAAGCAATGTCTACCCACTTTGTGACCGACAAATCCTGAAAGTTGGCTTTGCCTGAACCACCACCGCCACCGGTATGAAAAGAACCAGAATTGCTCAATCCCCAACTCCACGCCAGGATGTCCATCTCACCTTTGTGCTTATGGTCTTTCGATTCGCCCTCGATCTCTCCGTCGATTTTGAGGAACATGTCTACTGCCATGACTTTCTCCTAATGCTTGTTTTAAGTTGTTATCGTGGATACTGCACTTTTATCAGGCCGCCTTTTCTGACGGCAATTTTGATACGAGCCTCAGCGAGACCGTTAAACCTTCAAGCTGATAATGCGGTCTCAGGAAGAACTTCGATGTGTAATACCCTGGATTACCCTCGACTTCTTCTACTACGACTTCGGCGGCGGCGAGCGGCTTGCGTGCCTTCTCCGCATCACTGGAGTGTGCCGGGTCCCCATCAATGTAGTTCATGATCCATTCCTGTAGCCAACGCTGCATCGTCGCGCGGTCTTTGAACGAACCAACTTTGTCTCTGACGATGCACTTCAGATAGTGTGCAAACCGGCAACTGGCGAACAGGTACGGCAGGCGTGCCGCCAATGCCGCATTGGACGTCGCGTCCGGATCGTCATATTCCGCTGGCTGATGAAGCGACTGGGCACCGATAAACGCCGCAAGATCGGAATTCTTGCGATGGATAAGCGGCATGAGACCACTCGCGGCGAGCTCCGCCTCGCGGCGGTCGCTGATTGCGATCTCGGTCGGGCATTTCATGTCGACGCCGCCATCATCCGTCGGGAAGGTATGTACAGGCAGTCCTTCGACGGTGCCGCCGGATTCGACGCCACGGATCTGCGAACACCAACCGTACTCTTTGAATGACTGGTTGATGTTGGTTGCCATCGCGTATGCAGAATTTGCCCAAACGTACTTGCTCGAATCAGCACCTTCCGTATCCTCCTCGAAATCGAATTCCTCGACAGGATCTGATTTCGCGCCGTAAGGCTGACGCGCCAGGAATCGCGGCATGGCGAGGCCGAGATATTTCGAGTCCTCGGAATCGCGTAACGACCGCCAGGCGGCATACTCCGGTGTAGAGAAGATCTTGGCGAGGTCACGAGGATTCGATAGTTCCTGCCACGAGTCCATACCCATGAGGGCGGAATCAGCGCCGGTGATGAACGGCGCGTGCGCAGCGGCGGCAATTTGCGCCATTCCGGACAAAATCTCCACGTCCGGCGGACTGTGATCGAAATGATAGTCGCCAACCAGGCAGCCGTAAGGTTCGCCGCCCAACTGGCCATATTCCTCTTCGTACATCCTCTTGAACAGCGGGCTCTGATCCCACGCGGTACCTTTGTATTTTTTCAGCGTCTTGCCGAGTTCCTTCTTGGAAATAGGCATGACACGGATCTTCAACATCTCGTCGGTTTCCGTGTTGTTCACGAGATGATGCAGGCCACGCCAGGATCCCTCCAGTTTCTGGAAGTCCTCGTGATGAATAATCGCATTCACCTGCTCAGTCAGTTTGAGGTCTATTTCGGCGATGATCGCAGAAATAGTGCCGACAACATCGTCACCCAGCAGAACTTCGCCTTCCAGAACCTGTTCGGCCAATGTCTGAACTGCTGACGCGACCTCTTCTTTTGCCCGGTCGGACTTCGGCTTGAATTCTTTCTGTAATAGCGCCGCAAAATCGTCCTCGGTCGCTTCAGCGACTTGGGCTTCGGCCTTACCTTTCTTTGCTTCAGCCATTCCTTTTACTCCTCACTCTCGGATTCTTGTTCACCCGCTTTCGGCGCAGACACCAGCGACTGCAGGATTGCCGGATCGTTCAGCGCTTTGGCGATCAAGTCCTCCGCACCGGCTTTGCCGTCCATATAGGTTATCAGGTTGGAAAGCTGGGTCCGCGCCTGAAGCAATTTGTTCAGGGAACCAACTTTGCGCGCCACCGCTGCCGGAGAAAAGTCATCCATACTCTCGAAGGTGATATCAACACTTAGATTACCCTCGCCAGTCAGCGTATTTGGCACGGCGAATGCAACTCTCGGCTTCTGCGCCTTCAGGCGATTGTCGAAATTGTCAACATCAATCTCCAACATCTTGCGCTCGTCGACTGAAGGTTGCTCTTCGGCCGACTTGCCTGCGAGATCGGCCATGACCCCCATCACGAACGGAATCTGGACCTTCTTCTCCGCACCGTACACCTCGACGTCGTATTCGATCTGTACTCTCGGCGCGCGATTGCGAGCAATAAATTTTTGACTGCTTTTCTTGGCCACTGAATCTCCCCTATCATTTCAAATTTACGTACGCCGACGCTCGTTGGAGTTTCGAAGTCCGTCCGGTCGCACCATAACAGTTTTGTCCTGGATCTCTCGCTCTAATATTCGTCCTCGTGCGTAATACCACCCATCAATTCGGCCTGCGCCACCGCATCGGGTGTCAGGTCCCGAATCACCTCGAGGAAATCTTTCGATACCAGCCGCTTGGCTCGCTGCAGCAGCATCGGCACCGGACTCGATGGTTCGTTTCGTTCGTAATACAGGCAAACTTTGTCGATCATGCGAATCGCGTCTTCACGGCTATTGACCTCGCCGGATATCGGAGCGGCACCGCCGCCTTCACCACCGACCTCGGCACCCTGCGGCGCCTCGACACCAATTCCTCGCGCCCTCAGGTTTTCCGCATAAACGTTCTGCAACACTTTCAGATCCGCCACGAGATCGCTCAGGTCCGGCGAAAATGCGGCGCCGACGTTCTCGGCAAAAATCGCCTCCGATTTACCGATGTTTTCCAGTGCCTCATCGATATGAGCAGCGTCTGACTGCAATTCTTCGAGGTCGCAATCCATGAACGCAGCATTGATCAACGCCGCATCAGGAACCGATTCCTGATCTTTCAGTGGCTGCAAATCGCCATTGGCAACCCGTATGTCCCGAAGGCTGAACCGGCCTACTGCCTTGGAACTGACAAGCGTCATCTTCAGCAAATCTCTGAGAATGCCGTTCTTGTCTCCCAGCGGCAGTACGCTGTTCACGCGAAATGTCGGGTCGTCGTTATCTTCGGCATCAAGTTGCGGATGCACCGTTTCCCATTGTTGCTCCAGGAGGCCCCGGATGACAGCCGTGCCGTCCGCGAGCCCTGCGGGACCATGCCGGTTGAGTGCCGCCCTCGCCAGCAGTACAGCGATTCGCAAATCTTTTGTTCGTCCCAGCAACTCCTGGGCCTGTTCGAGGACAGCGGACCAGTCCGGCTCCTGTGCGGCGACCACCTCGTCGCCCATTACGTGTTCGTCCGTGCCCTGCGCCGTACGTTCGAGTTCACCGAACTCCGGCTCATACTCGAGATTCTCACCCGAGGGCGAATCCTCCGCGAGTGGCGCGACCAGTTGATCTACATCAATGACTGACAAATCGATTCACCTGACTCTTATTCTTTTAATTTTTTGCGAAGCCGCCCTGCATATGGCTTCGCCGATGGCCTGAGAGCAGTCCTCCGGTCCAATCGATGTTTCGTCAAGCATGATCCAATCGATGAAATTCGTCAACTAATCAATGTGATATCGCACGTACTGACGGCAGTTTCACTAGAAATCAGGACCCTACGCCACCCGCCTGTCGGCGGCAGCAGCGTCTCGTGAGAAAAACGCGCACTTGTCGGCTGGCTCGCAAGCTAATGACGCGCGCCGGCATGCAAGCATTGAGACTCGCCGGATGGCCTGACAAAACGACAGTCAAAGCGCCCTGGGATCATTTGCTGATTATAGTAAAACGACCTGCCCGCGCATTTGCGTTGCCGTTGCCGTCGCTGTTCGCAGAGGCACGCAGAGTTGCTCTCATGCCGTCGATCAATACCTGCGGGATCCTGAACTCTATCATTTTCGATGGATCCACATGGCCGTTCAAAATCATGTCCGACGGTGAGGAATTGCGTTCGACAAACAGTGATGCGTGCGAGTACTCGTCGTGGCCAGCGAGTTCACAATTGACGGACATGACCAGCCAACCGACCCCGGGAACGAACTCGCGATTGTATCCGCCGAGCGGCATCGAGGTGTAAGACCCGTTTGGGTCGTCTCCTGCCGTTGCCGCATCGGTCAGCCTGTCTCGACCGTTTCGAAATATCGCACGATGCGACAAGGCACCGACCTGTGCGGCGATGTGCTGCCGGACCTCGCTATTCGGTCTTTGCAGAAATCCATTCGGGAAGACATCAATGTTTGATCCAATCGCGTGCATCTGCTGCTCATCGGGCAAGCGAATATCGATCGACGTATCAAACAACACATGCAGCAGGCAGACGCTCCCGCCTCGTGTCCCGGCTCTGATTTGGATTGCAGCGCCCAGAAGCGGGCTGTGCAAGTCCGTCGCATCGCCCTCCGGTAATCCGAATAGTTTTGCAAGCTTTGGCGAATAGGAAAATCCGGTCTCCGAAATGTCTGCTGGCATGCCTGCTTGTACCATGTCCTGAACCTCTGATCGCTTATCCGTGTTTTCTGCCGGGGCAATTTCCCTTCCGTCAAATAACAGGAATACTGCGCCGAAGATGCCGACGACGACTGCAATAGAAAACAGCCTTGACGTCATAACCAATCTAACGGCCGAGAGTACTCGCTGCTGTTCTCGAGGACCGGTATCAATCGTGTAATGCCGTGTGCGGTGAGTGCGGTTGCTCCTGCGGCCGCCGCCGCCCCAGCCACGATGTTTCCGCCGGTGACCAGCGTGCCAATTACGCCCGCGATAACGGTATTGCGGCCAATGGCGCCCGTGGGAATGCGCCTGACGCTACCTTCCTCTCCCATATGGCTTCCGGTTGCTCGACTAACGATGTCGAAGAAAGCGCAGATGTGCAGGACCTTTCGATCTTCGTCGCGAGCGACGCCCATTCCCGGGTTATTCGCCTGCAGATCCGCAAACGCCCTGGCCATCCCCGGGGCGTTGAACGTTACCAACGGATCTCCGAATTGTTTCGCAAGCATCGAGGCAAGACCACCACCGAGCGAATGCCCGGTCAGGTAAAAACCGACCAGCCCACCCGTTTGGTCTGCGGCTGCCGCATACGCGCTAAGTGCGACCCGGTACTGATCCGGCATTCGGCCCATCGCCAGCTGGTAGTCGGACTTCAGATCATCGAGCTCGGTGGGACTGGTTCCAGCGATCGCCAACGCGAAATCGGCGGTTTGTCTGTTCTGATACAGAGCGCTCTTGAAACTGCTGTTTTCAATGGTGTACGGCAGGCCTCTGCGCAACCACTCGCCGACACTCGTCTTGTCTCCATATACGGCGTCGGACAATTTGGCCAAATCGGCAGCAGAGGTCATGCATCGTGCTCCATATTGTTGTTGCGCATCAGTTTAGGACTGATCAGTCAGCGCGGCAAGGCCTGGCCAGGTTCATTCGGGTTTTCGTGCTTACAGGAAGACGCGGCTCGCCCAGCTCTTGATATGGTTCATCTTGGAGTGTTTCTTGGGCACGATCACATTGATCTTGGACCCGTGAAACCCATCCAGCTCGAATCGCGAATTGCTGATAGCTTTTCTGGCTTCATCTTGCAGGGGGCCGAGTGTCCTCTTCTTTTGCTTTTCAACCTTGTCCATCCATCCCGCCTGCCCCATTTCGGACATAAAGAAGAACAGCAGATCGCTGTCGTCCGCACCGGCGATCAGATAACAACCGAGCAGCGGATACGTGCCGAACAAGGTCTCTGCCGAAGGCACCGTGGGTGACTTGAGCAGTTTGTTGGCCCCGGTCATCTCGTGATAGTCCCTGCCCAACAGAAACAGC
>JAOTVR010000111.1 GCA_029863305.1 Gammaproteobacteria bacterium
GGCCTGTGAAGGGGGTAAGCCGCTAAATGCATAGACCTGCTCGTGCGCCGTCACGCAACGCGGTCGTCACCCACCGGTACCCGGTTTCATGCTGCCAATTCCTGTTCGATCAGGGGCTTGTAGCGATCGGCGAGTTTCTGCAGGGCACGGCGCGCCTGCTATGGAACAGACGTTTTCGTTGCAACAGCCCGCGTGGGCCAGCGTGCTTTGCTGCTTCGGATTGAACCGCGCGCTGAATGTGTGACACTTCTATCGAGATTTTGCATTCAATTCCTGGCGGAGAGGGCGGGATTGACTTGCCGCTGACGTGGCTGCGTCGCCAATCGGTTTAGGCCGGGTGGTCGAACAGGGTTGGAAAGCTCATACCGCACTCGGCGATAGAAAAACGGACGGTGACACTAACTCGCAATGTTAGGGTCACTGTCCCTCTATTTTGTTTTGGCGGAGAGGGTGGGATTGAGTTGCGCCTGCGGCGCTGCCTCGCCAACTTGCCGCTGCGCTGCTGCGTTGGTCGAACAGGGTTCTCATCCTCAACCACACTCGGCGAGAAAACAAAAAGGTCCCGCAAGGGGACCTTTTTCTTTTCTGGCGGAGAGGGTGGGATTCGAACCCACGGTACGGATTAACCGCACACCTGATTTCGAATCAGGCCCGTTCGACCACTCCGGCACCTCTCCGATCGAGTCTCGTCTGGCCTGCTGCAGCGGGCTCCCGAGCCGGGCCGTGGATTGTACGCAATGAGAACGCCCGGCGCTAGAAGTCGGCGCCACGAGTTTATGGCAATATTCGGCCACGGACTTGAGTAGCGCGGAGACAAACTTGCGCCTTTTGCTCTATCTATCAGTGGCGGCATTGATCGGCACCTGCTCTTCGCCACCGCCGTTACTCGACCAGGTTCTCGAGGTTGGCGAGCTCCGCGTGGTTACGCGCGACAGTCCGACCGCCTATGTCGAAGGGCCCGATGGCCCATCCGGTCCGGAATTCGATCTCGCGCGGGAGTTTGCCGACGAACTCGGCGTTGCCCTTGTCATCGAGCCCGTGCAGAGCGTCTCCGAAGTCCTGCCGCACCTTATGGCGGGCAAATCGCATATGGCGGCAGCTGGTTTGTCGATTACCGAATCACGGCGCGATTTTGTGAGTTTCGGTCACCCCTATGAACTGGTCGATATGCACCTGATCTACAAACTCGGCACCGGCAAGCCGAATTCGATCGATGAGGTCATCGGCCGCCCGATCGAGGTGGTCGCCGGAACCAGCCATGTCGATATGCTGGCCTCATTGCGACGCGCATACCCGGAACTGACCTGGACCGAGAATGCCGATGTCGAGGTCGCCGACCTGTTAGCCAAAGTCGCGGCCGGCGAGGTCGATTTCACAATAGCGGACAGCACCGAATTCAACATTCAACGTCACTTCTACCCGGACCTGCGCGTTGCGCTTGACCTCGAAATTGGCGACCCGCTGGCCTGGGCGTTTCCGATGGATAGCGGCGACAGCTTGCTGAGCCGCGCAGACGACTTCCTGATAAAGATCGACCGCACCGGCTTGCTGGCGCAGATCAAGGATCGCTATTACGGACACACGAACAAATTCGACTACGTCGGTACGCGTAACTTCATCCGCCACTATGAGAGTCGCTTGCCGCGATATCGCGAGATGTTTGAAGAGGCAGGCAGGGAATGGGGCGTCGACTGGCGGCTACTCGCGGCAATCGGCTATCAGGAATCGCATTGGCGCTCCGGTGCTGTTTCACCGACCGGCGTGCGCGGCATCATGATGCTGACAGAGGACACGGCGGCGTATCTGGGGCTGGATGATCGACTGGACCCGCGGAACAGCATATTCGGCGGTGCGCAATACTACGCGCGGCAGACAGAACGCGTCGCCGATACTGTCGACGAACCCGACAGAACATGGATGGCGCTTGCTGCTTATAACGTCGGCTTTAATCACGTCAAGGATGCGCGGCAAATCGTCGAGTGGCAGGGTGGTAACCCGGACACCTGGGTTGATATCAGCAAGGCTCTGCCGTTGCTGGCACAGCAGAAGTGGTATTCGCGCTTGCCGTTCGGCTATGCCCGCGGCTGGGAACCGGTTCTCTACGTGAACAATATCCGCAGCTACTACAACATCATGAAATGGCTGACAGCCAATGAGGAAATGGATCTTCGCGAATTCGACGTGCCCGAAGATCTCGAGCCGCCTGAGTCCAGGAAACCATCGAAAGCCGCTGAAGCGCGGACCTGAGTAACCGCGAGCCTAGCTGCCCTTGAGCTCGGTTCTCACTGTCCAGAGTTCGGGGAAAAACCGTAGTGACAACGCTTTCTCCAGAAACGCAACGCCGCTGGTACCGCCGGTGCCCTTGCGGTATCCGATGATGCGCTCGACGGTTTTCATGTGGCTGAAGCGCCACATTTGAAACTCATGCTCCAGTTCGTATTGCTGCCAATGCTCGTCAGTATTCGCGTAGACGTCGCCCCAGGCAGATTCGACTTCAGCGCAGGGCACGTAAGCCTTTGACCAGTCACGCTGCAAGTAGTCATCAGGAATTGAGAACCCCTGGCGAGCAAGGTGCTGCAAACACAAATCGTAAAAACTCGGTGCATGCAAAACCGCACGCAGCCGCTCGTAACGCTCCGGATTGTTCCGGTGGACTTCCATCAGAGCAGCGTTCTTGTTGCCTAAGGCATACTCGATCTCGCGGTACTGAAACGACTGAAAGCCGGAACTCTGCCCGAGGTCGTCACGAAAACTCAGATAGTCCGACGGCGTCATCGTGGACAGCACCGCCCAGCTCTGTCGCAGCTGCCCCTGGATGCGTGACACGCGGGCCAGCATCTTGAAGGCCGCACCCAGGTTGTCGTTCTCCACCTCGCGCATTGCGCCGCTTATTTCATGAATACACAGTTTCATCCACAGCTCGGAGGCCTGGTGGATGATCATGAACATCATTTCGTCATGCGAATCAGTGCGCGTATTCTGGCAATCGAGCAGCGCATCCAGCGACAGATAACCGCTATAGCTCAGGTCCTGATCCCAGTGGATCTCGTCCTCGCCGACGCTGCGCCTGTCGATGTTGTTCGTGTCGTTCGCCATTGGCTGCAGAGTTTAACGTCGAGAGCGAAAGAAGTCCTGCAGCACGGCACCACATCGATCCGCAAGCACGCCGCCCAGCACCTCAAAACGGTGATTGAATGCGGGGCTGTCGGTCAAATCGATAATGCCGCCGGCCGCGCCGGCCTTGCGGTCATACGCGCCAAACACGAGGCGTGAGATCCGGGCCTGCACGGCAGCGCCGATGCACATGGCGCATGGCTCGAGCGTTACATACAGCGTCGCATCGTTGAGCCGATAGTTGCTCTGCGCATTGCCGGCGGCGCGCAGCGCCACGATTTCGGCATGCGCACTCGGGTCAGAGTCGCGAATCGATCGATTCTGACCGCTGGCGACGACTTCACCCGCCGTTACGACAATCGCACCAACCGGAATCTCGCCAGCCGCCGCGGACTGCTCGGCCTGGCGCAGTGCAGCATCCATGAAGCTTGCATCCTGCGCGTGCATCTACTCCCACTCGATGGTCGATGGCGGCTTGCCGGAGATGTCGTAAGTGACTCGCGAGATTCCATCGACTTCATTGATGATGCGCAGTGATACCTGCTCCAGGAACTCGTAAGGCAGACGTGCCCAGCGTGCGGTCATGAAGTCGATCGTCTCGACCGCCCGCAATGCGATAACGTATTCGTAACGGCGGCCGTCGCCCATGACGCCGACCGATTTCACGGGAAGGAATACAGCAAATGCCTGACTGACGTCGTCGTACAATCCCTGTTTGCGCAGTTCCTCGATGAAGATTTCATCGGCGAGCTGCAGCTTCGCGACGTAGTCGCGTTTGACCTCGCCCAATACCCGCACGCCCAGGCCAGGGCCCGGAAAGGGATGACGCATAACCATTTCACGGGGCAGTCCGAGCTCCATACCGATCTTGCGAACTTCGTCTTTGAACAGCTCGCGCAATGGCTCGACGAGTGACATGCGCATGTCATCGGGCAGGCCGCCGACGTTGTGGTGTGACTTGATCACGTGCGCCTTGCCTGTCTTGCCACCGGCCGATTCGATCACATCCGGGTAGATCGTGCCCTGCGCCAGCCATTCGATGCCCTCGAGTTTGTGCGCCTCTTCATCGAACACCTCGATGAACATGCCGCCGATGATCTTGCGTTTCTCTTCCGGGTCCGACTCGCCCTCGAGCGCGTCAAAAAAGCGATCCGCCGCATTCACGCGGATTACGTTGATGTGCATGTGCTCTGCAAAAGTCTCCATGACCTGATCGCCCTCGTGATGACGCATCAGACCGTGGTCGACGAACACGCACGTTAGCTGATCGCCAATCGCCTCGTGCAACAATGCGGCGACCACCGACGAATCGACGCCACCCGACAGCCCGAGCAGTACCTTGCCATCGCCCACTTGTTCGCGCACGTTTGTGATCGCATCGGCAACGATGTTCCCTGCCGTCCAGTCGCCGGGACACTCACAGATTTCACGCACGAATCGCCGCATGATCGCATCACCGTGCAGCGTATGTGTCACTTCGGGGTGGAACTGCACGCCATAGAAATGCCGTGTCTTGTCCTCCATCGCCGCCATTGGCGAATTCGGACTGCTGGCCGTGACTTCGAAGCCTGGCGGCGCCACTTCGACGCGGTCGCCGTGGCTCATCCACACCTTGAGGCTGGGCGCTCCGCCATCGGCATCACTGAAACCGCCAAACAGGTTTGAGTCTCCCGGCGATATTTCGGCGTAACCAAACTCCCGATGCGCCGATGCCTCGACCTTGCCACCGAGTTCGGCCGCCATGGTCTGCATGCCGTAGCAGATGCCGAGCACTGGCACGCCGAGTTCGAATACGGCGTGCGACACCCTGGGTGGATCGTCAAGATTTACGGACTCGGGACCGCCGGAAAGAACTACGCCTGATGGCGCGAAATTGCGGATCTCTTCGTCGGACAGATCCCAGGGGTGGATCTCCGAATAAACACCGCACTCGCGGACGCGCCGCGCAATCAACTGCGTGTACTGGCCGCCGAAATCAACAATCAGCAGTCGATGCGCGTGAATATCAGTTTGTCGGGCGTTGCGGGCTTCAGCAGGCTGGCTCATCAAACACGATTCCGTTAGTTGGAGCGGTAGTTTGGTGCTTCTTTGGTGATCGTCACGTCGTGGACGTGACTTTCCTTCATTCCCGCACCTGTGATCTGTACAAACTGCGGCTTCGTTCGCATCTCTTCGATCGAAGCGCTGCCCGTGTAGCCCATCGCGGCGCGTACGCCACCGACTAACTGATGCACGATCGCAACGAGCCCGCCTTTGTAGGCGACGCGCCCTTCTATTCCTTCCGGAACGAGCTTCTCGAGTTCTTCGGTCGCATCCTGAAAATAGCGATCGGATGAACCGTAAGATTGGCCCATCGCGCCGATGGATCCCATGCCGCGGTAGGATTTGTAGGAACGACCCTGATACAACTCGACTTCACCCGGCGACTCTTCTGTTCCCGCGAACAAGCCGCCGATCATGACCGACCACGCACCGGCTACGAGCGCCTTGGCAATATCGCCCGAATAGCGAATGCCGCCATCGGCTATAAACGGTACGCCGGTCTTCTTCAGCGCTTCGGCAACTTCGGCCACGGCCGAAATCTGCGGCACACCAACGCCGGCGACAACACGAGTGGTACAGATCGAACCCGGACCGATGCCGACCTTGACACCATCGGCACCCGCCTTGACCAGCGCCCTGGCTGCGTCACCGGTAACGACGTTGCCGCCAAGCACCTGAACATCCGGGTACGCGTCTTTGACGCGTCTGACCCGGTCGATGACGCCTTTCGAAAAACCGTGTGACGTATCGACGACAATGACGTCCACTCCAGCCTCGACAAGCGCCTCTACGCGGTCATCGGTGTCATAGCCGGTCCCGACTGCGGCACCGACACGCAGCGCGCCACTGTCATCCTTGCAGGCCTGCGGATAGTCCTTCGCTTTCTGGAAGTCCTTCGCCGTGATCATGCCCTTGAGCTCGTAATTCGTGTCGACCACCAGGACTTTCTCGATGCGGTGCTTGTGTAACAGGAACATCACTTCATCGTTGCCGGCACCCTCGCCGACCGTAACGAGCCGCGACTTCGGCGTCATCACCGTTGAGACCGGCGCATCGAGATTCGTTTCGAAGCGGAGATCGCGATGCGTCACGATGCCGACTGTTTCCGAACCGTCGACGACTGGCACGCCCGAGATCCCCATCGACCGTGTCAGATCGATGACTTCGCGAATCGTCATATCCGGAGAGACCGTGATGGGATTGCGAACGATGCCGCTTTCAAACTTCTTGACCTGCAGGACCTGCCGCGCCTGGGCATCGACGCTCATGTTCTTGTGCACAATGCCGAGTCCGCCCTCCTGGGCCAGGGCAATGGCGAGGCGAGACTCGGTAACCGTGTCCATAGCGGCCGATAAGATCGGAATGTTCAGCTTGATCGAGTGGGTCAGGCTGGTACTCAGATCGACCTCGCGCGGCAGCACCTCGGAGTAACCCGGCTGCAGCAGAACATCGTCGAAGGTCAGGGCTTCTTTGGCGATTCGCATGGGGTATTCGGATCCTTTGATGAGGGTAAACGGTCAATTGTACGCCGATGATATTTTCGGCAAAAGCTTTGCGGGCTTGGTTATACTGGCGAGCATGGAAGATTCGGGCCAGGTGAACGCTGTCGCGGGCGCAATCACGGTCAGCCAACTCAACCGTCAGGCCAGGATGCTGCTTGAAAAAGGTCTCGCGCGCCTTTGGGTCGAAGGCGAAATCTCGAATATCGCCAAGCCGGCCTCCGGCCACATTTATTTCACCTTGAAAGACGATACCGCGCAGATTCGCGCGGCGTTCTTTCGCCAGCGGCAGCGCGGCCCGACGCTGGGCCTGAAAAATGGCGACCAGGTGCTCGCATTTGGTCGCGTCAGCCTTTACGAGGCGCGCGGCGACTATCAGCTGATCGTGGAGCAGGTCGAGCCGGCTGGCGAGGGCGCGTTGCGGCGCCAGTTCGAGGTTCTCAAGAAAATGCTCGCGGCCGAGGGGCTGTTCGATGACGATCGCAAGAAGCGATTACCCGCGCTGCCCCGGCGCATCGGTGTCATCACATCGCCAACCGGTGCTGCGATTCGCGATATTCTCAGCGTGCTTGGTCGTCGATTTCCGTCCATTCCCGTCGTTATCTATCCCGCGGCGGTACAGGGTGATGCCGCACCGGCCGAGTTGGCGGCAGCGTTGCAGACCGCCATTCGCCGTGATGAATGCGACGTGCTCGTGATGGGCCGCGGCGGCGGCTCGCTGGAGGACCTGTGGGCTTTCAACGACGAGAAACTCGCGCGCGCCATCGCCGCATCGCCCATTCCGATCGTCAGTGCCGTCGGCCACGAGGTCGACTTCACCATCGCGGATTTCGTGGCGGACCTCAGGGCACCGACTCCATCCGGCGCGGCCGAGCTTATCGTGCCGGATCGGGGTGACTGGCTGCGCTCGATTGATTCGATTGCGCTGCGCATCGCCAGACTCGGCCGGCGAACAGTCGAAGACCGTGGCCAGACGCTCGATTGGCTGACTCGGCGCCTGCTGCAGAGCAGCCCCCAGCAGACGCTGTTGCGGCAGCACGAACGCCTGCACGAACTGCGGCGCCGCCTTGCCACGGCCATGCGACAGGAGTTTCTGCGACAGCAGCCGCTACTGGCGGGCGTTTGGCAGCGTCTCAACGCCGCCACCAGAGCTGCGGTGGCCGCCAACAGACATCGCCTTGAAATCGCCATCCGGGGCCTGCACACGGTCAGTCCGCTCGCGACGCTCGATCGGGGATATGCGATTGTCGAAAGCGTAGCGACCGGCAAGGTCCTGATGAGCGCGGCGGATGTATCACCGGGGAGTGACATACGTGCACGGCTCGCCCATGGGCAACTGATCGCGACGGTGCAAACCATAGAGGACGAGCAAGAATGAGAATCGCAGCTACGGTTCTCTTCCTGTGCCTGGGCTCTGTAGCTTATCCGCAAGAGTCGTCCTGGCCGGGCGGCATCGCATTCATCGACCTTGGCGCAGCGGACGGCGCCAGACCTGTCGTCGAATACGCGGGACATCGCGTACTCGTCCTGAGTAATGGCGGCCGTTGGCACGCAGTGATCGGCGTGCCCCTCGACGCCGCGATCGGCACGGCGGAAATTTCCGCGGCCGATGGTGCGAAGCATGCATTCGAAATCCGCGAGCACGCCTACCGCGAGCAACGCCTGCAGGTCGCAAAGAACTATGTATCTCTGAGTGAGGAAAACCTCGAACGTGTCGGCAATGAGCGCAAAGTGATTGACGCCGCACTGACAAACTGGCGCGACGTGTCGCTCGATGGCGTACACCTGAGTACACCTGTCGCCGGGCGAAAAAGCTCCAGCTTCGGACTGCGCCGCTTTTTCAACGACGAACCGCGATCACCGCACAAGGGCATGGATATCTCCGCCAGTGAAGGCGAGCCAGTCGCAGCGCCGCGCGGCGGCGTCATCACCACGACGGGTGACTTTTACTTTAATGGCAACACGGTTTTTGTCGACCATGGCCAGGGTTTCGTGACCATGTATTGCCACCTGAGCGAAATCACGGTCGCGGAAGGTCAGGTCGTCGGCGAAGGCGAAATCATCGGGCTGGTCGGCGCGACCGGACGCGCAACGGGACCGCACCTGCACTTCGGAACCTACATGAACGGCACCGCCGTAGACCCTGCCCTGCTGCTCGCCGAGCCTTAGGGATTGATCAGCTTTTGTCAATCCGCCGCTGAACTCGCAAGGCGGCCTGTGTAGCTCCAGGACATCAGGAACAGCACGAGAAATACCAGGTCTGCCCAGGCCCACGGAACCCACATTGCCGGGACGCCGGTCGTCAGCATGTAGTAGAAAACGAGCCCGCTATAGCCGGTCTTGAGCGCGACACCGTACAACATGATGAATCGATTCGCGATCGGGTCTCGCGCTACGCGGAAAAACATCGCAGCGAAAATTATCAATAGAATTGCCGAGAATTGTACATAGCCAAAGTGATTTGGCGGCACCACCTCGAATATCTCGAACGCAAGGCCCGGGAAGAACAGGAACAAGACGCCGAGAATGCCATCGTAAAGCGCGGCGATGACAAATAGCCCCTTAACCATGGTGATGTTCATGCAGGTAGACCTCCTTGTGGCTTCTGCTTGCCAGCAGAGCCGCTTGTCGCTCATGGAATTTTCGATGACGCTCATCGGTAAATTCCTGGTTGTATATTCTTTCGACCAGCCAGCGAAACTTCGATTCCAGTTCTTGCGGGCTCATGTGCCTGGGTGTGAAATTCACGTCAAACAAGGTGCAGAGCTGCCAGGCTGTTTCATCGAGCAGGCGTCCCTCGGACTTCAGCCTGTCATACAGTGGCGCCCCCGGAAACGCCGTCAGCAGGGTTATCTGAACATCGTAGAGATTGCTGTCGCGGACGAACTCCACGACACCTTCAAAGCACTCCGGACCATCATTGTCCATACCGAGCACGAAGCAGCCGTTAACCGATATGCCGTGGCGCTGAATCTTGTCGACAGCGCTCATGTAGCCGTCGAACCGTTTCGCCTTCCAGTCCGACTTCAATTCGATACCGGCCAGTCCTGCGCGTGTCGTACTTTCAAAACCGATCAGAACCTGTACGCAGCCGGCGTCCCGCATCAGCTTCAGCAGGTCCTCATCTTCGGCAACCGACACATCAGTTTCGGTAAACCACTTGACGTCTTCTTTTTGCAGGGCCTGCATCAACTCCTTGCCATGGTGCTTATTGACGAACGTATTGTCATCGGCGAACTCGATGAACGGCTTCGGCTGCAGCTCCTTGATGCGCCGTACTTCGGCGATGACCTTGTGCACCGGTTTGACGCGATACAACGGGGACAATCTGATCGACGCGGCGCAGAACTCGCAGCTAAACGGACAACCGCGCGACGTCTGCACCATCATTCGGTTGTAGTGATCCTGATTCAGCAGGTCGAATCGCGGCATCGGGCTGTCCGCCATATTGAACGGCCGGCTTCTGGAATCGTAGATACGCTGCAGACGATTCTGCTGCAAATCGTCGAGTAAGGCCGGCCAGGCCGGCTCGCCCTCGCCGATGACGATAGCGTCGGCATGTTGCAGCGCCTCATCGGGCAATGCCGTGACATGCAGTCCACCCAGCAGCACCGTTGTTCCGACCGCGCGGTAACGATCGGCAAGCTGATATGCCTCATTCATCTGCGCGGTAAATGAGGAGATTGCCACGACATCAAACTCGCCCGGCAGGCCGCTGACCTTGGTCAGATCCGGCACATCCATGTACTGCATGTCGATTTCCGCTGGTGTCATGCCAGCCAGAGTCAGCAACCCGAGGCTCGGCAATGACGCAATTACCCTGCTGCGATCGACGAATCCGGGTAAGGAAAATCCGAGTTCTGTGAGCTCTTTGTTGTGGGCGCGTGTTGCGCTCATTGCGATCAGTCCGAGTTTCATGCTTACACCATTCCCTGCAGCAATAGCAGCAAGGTGATCGCAACACCCGCCACCGGCAGCGCAAATATATGTCTAAAGGATCTCTTCCAGGCCGTGAGAAAACAGACCGTTGGCATCAGAACCGCTGCGGCGATCAGACTGATCGAGGCAAGCATCGGGTTGCTGGGAGTGATGTCAGTGGCCATTAGCGTCAATGCAAAAATGACGTTGAGAATTCCGAGCCCGAAAAAGGCAACATGGCCAAGGCGCAGCATGCGGCGACGAAACGACGCATAGCCACCTGCGAACGACTCCAGATGGAAGAACAAGCCGATGATGGCGCCGGACAACAGTCCGAATGCCATGCCCGTCCATCCGGCAACCATATTCCATTGAGCCATCGCCCGCCGCTCGCTCAAAGCACAGATGTGATGATGCGGCCTGCGGCGGGAATCGCAATTCGGACATGTACCTAAGAGACAGCCGCATTGGCAGGCCTGCCTGGCCCTTAAATCGCAGCCGGGACTTTCCCGCGCGTTTTCGCATGGTAGGCTTTGCGCCATGACAACGGTGGGACATAGCTTGACCGGACTTTCGATCGCGGTGCTGACGCTGCCGCGCGGCCGGTCATTGCTGTGGTACCTGGTGATCGGCCATTTCTTTGTCTTTTTTGCCAACGTGCCCGATTTTCCATTTCCCGGATGGGGACACGCCGACTACCACATCAGTCACAGTATCTTTGTCACTGCCTTGCTCGCATCATGTCTCGCGCTGCTGTTGTTAGTGCCCGCCTGCAAC